>NZ_JBFUCA010000152.1:0-8417 GCF_056405475.1 Polaromonas sp. P1_G4 | reverse complement strand
ACCGCCTGGTGATCGACATGGCGAGCATGACGGTTGTTGCCTTCCCCTCGATTGCTATCAATAACGTAGCTGCTTGCGCCCGTTCATAAAGGGCTGCAGGCCAAAATGATGCCAAATCGGCCCGGCCAGGCACCACACGCACTACCTGAATATGCGGGAGCCGATCAGCACGCCCAGCTTCCGGTAGCTTTCCCACTGCGCTTCGTCAAAGAACTGGTCAAACGTGGTTTGCTGCGGGAACGACGGCTTTTTGGTCTGGTATTCAAACAGGTCAAGGGGGGCGCCCTTGATCAAACGCGGCTTGAGCACCAGCAAAATACTTTCGGAGGGCTTGCCCGGCTGGCTGCTGGCATAGCGCACGCGGTAGAGCAGCGCACACTTTTCGTCGAGCGGCGCCAGCGGATCGGTTGCCGGTCGCAGTTCAGATTCGTCGCGGGCGAAATAAGGCGCCAGTGTGGCGGCATTGGGTGCAAGCCGTGGCACCGCGCTCGGCCCGACACATTCAAACTCGGCACCGAAATCGATGCGTGCCAGGCGCATGAGATTGGCAAGGTCTTCAAAGCTGTAGTTCGGGTCTGCGCCGCAATCGCAGCAGACGATGAAGTCCACCCGCCTGCGCAACAGCTCGAAGACGCCGGTGTTTTCAAAGTGCCCGCCGTCGCTCAGGTACCAGTGCGAGCCGTCCGTGCCCAGGAAGCGGGCGCGCAATTCGCGCTGCAGATAAGTCTGGTTGCGCCAGAGCGGGAACGGCGTTCGGGGGTCGGATTTTCCGGAGTTCCACCACCAGCCCAGGCGTATGTTGATGATGGTGAACAGCATGGCCTGCCCCAGCGCCGTACCCCGCCCCAGCCCGGTCGAAAATGCCGCGCCCGACACGCCCACCCATTGGCCGATGGACAGCTCGGGCGGCGCCCGCCTGGCGGCTTTGGCCTCAATGCCTGCGAAATTGCCGGTCTTTGCATTCCAGAGCCTGCCGTCCACGGTGATGCCCGCGGGCGTGACAGCCAGCGGCAGGCCCTGCCTGTCCCGCTGGGTGAGCTGGTCGCCGGTGCCCGTGGTGGCATTGATGGTCACGTTGATGAGGTGGGCCGGACCCAGGTGGTCGTTGCGGTAGTAGGCCTCGCGCGTGAAGTCATCGCTTGCATCGGCTTCGGTCACGTCCATCTTCGGGCGTTCCGATTCAAACCGCGCCTTGTTGGACGCCCCCAGGTAGGCACGCGTGAGGCGCGCACCGTACATCACCTGCAGGCTCGACAAATTGATGAACCCCAGAAAGTAGCCAGCCACCGCCACAGCCAGGAGGCAAAAAACAATGGAAATGACCGGGTAGAAGTATTGCCAGACCCATGATGAGTCCGCGCCAAAACGGACCGTGGTGAACATGGATTCGATCATCAGCTGCCCGAGCCCCGGCAGCGGCGGCTGCATGCCAAACAGCAGGGCCGCGGCCGCGCAGTTCCAGGCCACGGCCAGCAGCAGGGCCAGCGCCAGCCCGACCGCGCCAAGCAGGGTGTTGAGCGGAAGCCTGCTGAGCAGGCCGTCTTTTCCGGGCTGGGCCAGCACCGGCGCAAACTGCTTCACGGYCGCCACCAGGGCTGCGACCACGCCGGCCACGCTGAAAACAGTGAGCGGTGTTGACTGGCTTGTCGCCAGCCAGAGATACAGCGTTTGYCCCGCGGTTTCAATCAGCGCCAGCACGGCAATGATGAATGAGTACGTCAATACCCGCGAAAGCCACCGTGTGATGCGGTTGCGAAACAGCCCGGGTGATTGCTGCGGAAGGTACTTCGCCACAAAGAACACGCCCAAAGAAAAAGCCAGGATGACATCGATCAGCACCAGCAGCAAAACGGGCACCGGAACAGCCTCAAGCAGTGACCCGGCGCCGGCGGCCGGCGGCGCTACCCGGCTCCAGAAGACACAGGCAGCCAGCACACCCGCGGCCAGCAAGCCGGCGGCCGCAAGCGCTGGGGCGGGGATGGCCGGCAGCGGCGCTTTCCTTGCGCCGGCTGTACCGGCGCCGGAAGGCGAGGTGTCCTGGTCGAGCCAGTAGGCCGCGCCGCACGGTATGACCGCAAGCACGAGCCAGATGCCCAGCACCCCAAACCACGGGCTGAACCAGATGTCTCCACCCTTCAGCGGAGGCCTGGGCTGCATCATGGATTCCAGCGTAAGCCCCAGCGCATGAAACCCCTCCCAGGGAATCTGCAGGCTGCCGTAACGCAGGGCAAACATCAAAAGGAAGATGGTCAGCAAGGTCACGCCGATCACGTAATGCACCGCGCACAGGTTGCGGATGGCAATGGCGATGTCGTAGAGAAAGTCACCGGTGTTGTTCGGTGCCAGGTAACGCCCGTTTTCACGCAGCCAGCGCAAGGGGCGGTCGGGCATCTGGGTGAGCGCGGTCTGGACCTTGCTCAGCCTGCCGGGTGGGTCGGTCGCGAGTGCTTCGTAGGCTTCGGTGGCCAGCACTTCGGGTGCGGGCGGCGCAGGAGGTGTTTGCGGCGAGTGGGGAGCGGGAGGCGTGAGGGGTTCCCGGGCGCGAAACAGGGCCGAGAAAAAACTGCCGGTGTACCCGCCTCCGCTGACGGTGGAAAGGAAATCAAACCGGGCCAGCAGCGGCCAGGGCTTTTGCCTGTCGTTAGCGCCTCTTCCCGGGCCGCTTCCCGGGCCACTTTCTCCCGGCAGGTTGAACCCGGCTTTTGCCAGCGCCTGCAACACGCCAAGGCAAAAGGTGGCGCTGCGAATGCCGCCGCCCGACAGGGCCAGGCCCCACAACTCCCGGGGCGCCGTGCCGCCGGCGTAAATAAAACCTCGCCGGAAATCAATGGCCTTGCGCTCTTCTTCTTGCGCCCCCTTCTGCGCCTGTTCCTGCGCTTGTTCCTGCGACTGCTCCGGTGTGAGTGGGTTTCCAGTGCCTGGCTCGGTCATATCTCGCCTCCTTGGGCAAACAACACAGCTACCGCATGGGCTTTGAAGACGGCTCCGGCGTTGCCATGAAACGCGACGCCCTGCAAAGACTCAGGCCAGCTTAGGCAGGCGGTGCGGGAAAGACAAGGCCCTTATTCCCACAAATCGTATCGAAGCAACGCGCAGGCGGCGGCGTCATCTGGCAGACGGGCAGGCGTAGAGCCGGTGACACCTGACAGTTTCATCACCCGAACTGCTATCAATAACATAGCTGATCGCGCCCAAACATAAAGGGCTGCAGGCCAAAATGATGCGTAAATAATTGCTGTGGAGGCCGCTGGAATGCGTGGGCGCCCCTGCCCCGCGCAGCTTCATGTCCAATACAGGCATGGAACCGACGAACGACACACCCCAAACCGACCAGCGCCTGACGGCGCTGGAGATCAAGGCCAGCTTTACCGAAGACCTGCTGGACCAGCTCGACAAGGTCATCGTGCGGCAGCAGCAGCAAATTGATGCGTTGGTGCGCGAGGTGGCAGAACTGAAAGCCGGCCCGGTGCGCGACGGCGATGTGACAGTGGGCCGCAGCCTGCGCGACGAGCTGCCGCCGCACTTCTAGGCCTGCCCGCAGCTCAGACACCGAGATGCGCGGCGAGCTGGTCGAGGGTGCCGCCGTAGCCTTGCGTGMGCGACGGCTTGAGCTCTTCGAAATACTGGCGTTCAGCCGCAAGCTCACCAAAGGGTCGCGCGCGCAATGACACGACGGTGCTTCCGTTTTTCTCGGCGAAGGTCACGGTGTTCTCAATTTCCAGGGGGCAGGCTTCGCTGAATGGCGCGCGCGCAATGCCGCAGTGTTCGTTGGCAAACGAGTTCAGCCACACGATGCGTTCACCCTCGGCGATTTCACGGTAATTGAACCGGCCCCACATCGTGGGTGCGCCCGGAAACTTCATGGCGTAGTGAAAAAACCCGCCGGGCCTGAACTCGAAACGCAGCAGGTCGATGGARCAGCCCTTGGGCCCCCACCACTGCTGGATGTTGCCGGCCTCGCTCCACGCTTTCCATACGCGCTCACGCGGGGCCTTGAACACGCGGTCGATCAGGAACGGGGAAGCCATGGCTGCCTTGCTGTCATTTGCGGGCATGTTTCTTTCCTTTTTTGGGGGTTGATTGAGTTGACTGGGCTGATGACGTGGATGTGTCCGGCTGCAAAAACGCGTCGAGCCTGTCGAAGCTGTCTTCCCAGACATTGCGGTACAGCGCCATCCAGCTGGCGACTTCTTTCAGGGGCGCGGCCTCCAGGCGGCACGGCCTGGTTTGCGCCGCACGTCCGCGCGAAATCAGGCCCGCCCGTTCGAGCACCTTCAGGTGTTTCGAAATGGAAGGCTGCGTCATGTCGAAGGGGGCTGCGAGTTCATTGACCGTCGCTTCGCCGGAAGCAAGCCGGGCGACGATGGCGCGGCGGGTCGGGTCCGCGAGGGCGGCGAACGCCTTGTTGAGGGTGTCTGGGGTCATTACATGGCCAATCGTTTATATAGCTGTTTGGCTATATTAAGGCAGTCAAAACAGGATGTCAACCGCTTGCCTTGGGCCTAACTACCAGAGGTTCTTGCCGTCGATCACCGTCACAGGTGCTTCGGCCGCGTCGAACCCGTCAAAGAGGCGGGCATTGACGCCGATGCGGCGGGTGGTGCCGTCCCAGCTGCCGTCCATCTCGAATGCGGGGCTGTCTGAATAGGTGGACACGCCGCATTCGGCGCAGAAGTGGTGGTCTACCAGCTTGGTCTGCCAGCGGTAGATGGCGTCGCCATCCGTGGGCGTGGTGACATGGAACTGCCCGGGTGTGTAGTACGCCAGCAGCGCACCGCGCCTGGCGCAAAACGAGCAGGTGCAGCGCGTCAGCTGCGCGGGGATTTCGCCGTCAATGCGAAAGGCGTTTTTGCCGCAATGGCAGCTTCCTGTGATCGTCATGCGCCACCTCCTCGGACTGTTGCATCGCCGTCTTCACCTTCCCCGTATTCGTCGTCTTCTTCATCCGTTTCATCTTCTTCATCTTCATCGGCCACGACGCCGGCAATTTCCTCTGCTCCGCCTGCGGCCAAGATGCCTTCGCCCTCTTCATCTTCTGCTTCCGGGTCTTCATCGCCGACGACTTCCCCTTCTTCCAGGAAGTCGGCCTCGTCCATTGTCCGGTCAGGCAGGATGTCGGCATCAGGCCGCTCATCGCCGATGACACCGGCACGCTCGCCGGTGCCGGCAGCGTCGCTGTCGCTGGCCAGCTCTTCGTCGCTGTAGGCACCTAGCGTGTCGCTGCCGGTGTCTGAACTGTCGCCCGGGCCGAGCGACTGTGTGTCTTTTCCGCGCATCCACTGTTCGGGCGGAATGCTGCCACCCGCAATGCTGCTTTTTGCCATGCTGTGCCTTCTTTCATGCTTGTACCGGCGCGAACCACGCGCAATGACGATGGGAAAGGCGCCAACCGCCGCCCCTTGAGATGGCGCTATTTTTTACCCAGGTACTGGCGCACGGCGGAGGCTGAATTGCCGACAGCCTTGACGGCGTCGCGCAGTTGCTGCTCGGTGCAACCCAGGGTTTTGGTCCAGTCGCGAACCTCATAGTCCTGCCCCAGGGCGATGAACCTGCGGTCCACAGCGGTTTCAGTTGTATCGTCAGCCATGACGCATCTCCTAGGGAAAAAACGAATGCTAGGACGAAATGTCTGGGGTAACCTGTAGGACAAAACCCGTCACGCAGGCAGTCCGTCTTCCGCTGCCGGCTGACATCTCCAGGTGCATGCCATGTCACTTCCACCGGATTTCAAGCCTTCAGACTTTTCCATCGGCTCCATCAGCGACCGCCAGCTCGTGAACCTGGCCAAGCTGGCCGGTGCCATGACGGAAGGCGACGCGCTGACGCCGGAGCTGCAGGAATTCACCCTGCTGATCATGGAAAAGTGCGCCGACATCGGCGACAAGTACAAAAGCCAGAAACACGGGCGCACCGCCGGCGACGAGATTCGCGCCCTGTTCGGGGTTTACTGACCACCCTGTGGGCGGCAGACCCACGCCGCCGTCCCTGTCAATTTGCTACCAAATTAATAGCTGCTTGCGCTTATCCCTATTGGGCTGAAGGCCAGTTTGATGCATAAACCAGCCGTGGCTAGCCGCCGGCTTCCGTCGCCGGGTGCGCACCCGGCACTGCAGCGCCCGTGCGAAGCAGCACGGCAGCCAGCAAGGCTGCACATGCCGCAAACACCGCACCGATGACAAACGCCAGCTGGTAGCCGCCATTGAGCGCCACCACGGCATCGGCACCCGCACCGGCCAGCGAACCGGTGCGCGCCGCCGCCAGGCTGGCCAGCACCGCCAACCCCAACGCGCCGCCCATCATGAAGGAGGTATTGACCACGCCCGAGGCAATACCGGACTCGGCTGGGTCCACGTCGCTCATGGCGGCCAGCAACACCGGGTTGAAGGCCATGCCGGCCCCCAGCCCCAGCAGCAGCATGCCGGGCAACACGTCGAGCACAAAGCCGCCGCCCACCGGCGCACGCGCGAACAAGGCCAGGCCCAGGGCGGCCAGCAGCAGGCCGGCAGACAGCGGTGCGCGTATGCCGAAACGCATGACGATTTTGGCCGACAGGCCGAGCGAGAACGCGGCCATGATCAGGTTGGCGGGCAAAAAGCCCAGGCCGACCTGCAGGGCGCTGTAGCCCAGCACCAGTTGCATATACAACGCCGAAATAAAGAACCAGGCAAACATGGCCGCGGCCCACAGTACGCCGACCACGTTGGCGGTAGCGACGTTGCGCAGGCGGAAAAGGCCCAGCGGGACCAGCGGTGTCGTGACCTTGGCTTCGATGGCCAGGAAGATCGCCATCAGCACTGCGGCAACACCCAGCAAACCGAGTGTCTGGCCTGACAGCCAACCGGCTTCGTTGCCGTTGACGATGCCGTAGACCGCCAGCATCAGCGCGGTGGTGACGGTGACGGCGCCCCACACGTCAAGCCGCGCGCCGGTGGCCTGCCCCTTGCCGCCGGGCAGCAGGAACAGGCACAGCGCAAACACGGCGCCGCCTATGGGCAGGTTGACCAAAAAGATCCAGTGCCAGTTGAGCGAATCGGTCAGCACGCCGCCCAGCAGCACACCGATGCTGCCGCCGCCGGCACAGACAAAGCCGTAGACACCCATGGCTTTGGCGCGCTCGGCCGGTTCGGTGAAGAGGTTCATGATGAGCGACAGCGAAATCGCCGACACCACCGCGCCGCCCAGGCCCTGCACCGCACGGGCCACCACCAGCAGCACCTGCGAATTGGCCAGGCCGCAGGCCAGCGAGGCCACGGTGAACAGCGTGAGCCCCGCCAGGAACAACCTGCGCTGGCCATACAGATCGCCCAGCCGGCCGCCCAGCAGCAAAAAACCGCCGAAGGTCAGCATATAGGCGTTCACCACCCAGACGAGCGAGGTCTCGGTAAAGCCGAGGTCTGTGCGGATGGATGGCAGCGCCACATTCACGATGGTGGTGTCGAGCACGATCATCAGCACGCCCAGGCAGAGCACCACCAGTGCCCACCAGCGCTTTCGGGTTTCCATGTTGTGTGTCATCTGCAGTTTCTCCCCGGTTCAATGAAGGTCGATCGGCGTCATCAGCGGAATCAATTCATGAGGCTCGTCTGGTTCGCAAACCCGGATGCTATCAAATCAATAGCTGGTTGCGCGCGTTCATATTGCTCTGGAGATCATTTTTATGATGAACACGCCGCAGGAGCGGTGCGGGGTGCCTGTGTCCTACAAGCGCAGCCGGATTTGGCGGATAGAAGCCGGGCATCCGGCTGGCTAATTTAGCGGTCAGGAAACGGGAGCACCGTGGCCCTCCCGGCACCCTGGCATAGCCCCGGCATGGCGGAAAGCAGGCGCCGGCTGGATCAGCGGTTGAGAATATGCAGGATGTTGCCGTCCGGGTCCTTGAACCAGGCGCCTTTGAAGTCGCCCGCGACATGCGCATCGCCTTGCAGCGTCATGCCGGGCATGTCGTAGTGTTCAAACACCACGCCTTTGGCCTTGAGCGCCTTCAGGATGTTGTCGAATTCGTCGCCCACGCCCCACGTGGCGGATGTGGCCTTGTTGGTGCCGGCGAAAGACGAGACATACACCACCACGGTGGCGGTGCCGCTCTGGTAGGTGAGCACGCCCTCTTCGGCGGTGTCCAGCGGCGTGAGGCCGAGCGTGCTTCCATAAAATTTCTTCGCCGCCGCAAGGTCCCTGACGGCGATGGTGGCCATGGCGTTTCGGTTGSCAAGCATGATTGGATGATGGCTCCTTTCAGCTCCCATGTTTGTGGCCGCGCCGGGGCATGTCAACCCTGGCCCAGCGGGAAAAATGTGTCCTTGTGTACGTGCACCGGACTCCGCATGCAAAGAAATGTATCCACGCTCCGCCGGCAGGTAAACCGGCGCAACACCCTGCAAGAACACTGGTATTGGGTACRGGGATAGCATCCAATGGTG
>NZ_JBFUCA010000151.1:0-8435 GCF_056405475.1 Polaromonas sp. P1_G4 | reverse complement strand
GCCTTGCACCGCACGCTTGATTTCGTTGGCCTTGAAGAGCGAGGCGTTGGCGTGCACCGTGATCTTGAGTTTGCCGCCGCTGGCCTTGTCGACGTCTGCCGCGAACTGCGTCAGCGTTTCTGTGTGGAAGTTGCTGGCTGGGTAGGCCGCGGGCAGATCCCACTTGGTCTGGGCGAAAGCGTTGGCGCCGAAGGCGAGAGCGGCGGCCACCAGAGTGACTTTGAATTTCATGAAAAGCTCCAGGACAAGGAATTAGTAAGTAGTAATAGGATAGACGCAAATCCCGCGCCAGTTCACCGGGCATACCCCGAAAAGCCGGCGCCTACCTGTTTTGCGACCTTGAGGCCCCGCCATGAACCTGCGTTTTGTTGAAGCTTTCTATTGGGTTGCCTCGCTCAAAAGTATCTCGCGCGCCGCGGAGAAGCTCTACCTGACGCAGTCTGCCATGTCCAGCCGGATCGCCACACTGGAAGAAGAGCTGGGCATCCTGCTGCTGGACCGGCGCGACAAGCAGTTCAAGCTCACCGTCGCGGGCGCGCGTTTCCTGGTCTATGCGCAAAAGCTGCTGGAGCTGCAGCGCGAGGTCAAACACGAGATGGGTTCCGGTGCGGCCATGGCGGTATCGATGCGCATAGGTGCCATCGAATCGGTGCTGCACTCCTGGCTGATTCCCTGGCTTGAAAAACTCCGGGTAGACCATCCGGGCCTGGAGCTGGAGCTGACGGTGGAAACCACCCCCATCCTGATGGACCAGGTGCAACGCGGCACTCTGGACCTGGTGTTTGCCGCATTGCCCGCGTCGGCGGACGGGGTACGCAACCAGGCCTTGCCGCCCATGGACATGGCGTTTGTGGGAAATCCGGCGCTGCATAAAAAAAGAAATTACCGGCTGGATGAACTTGCGGAAATGGAATTGCTGACGTTCCAGAAAGGCTCGCAGCCGCACGTCACGCTGGTCGACCTCTTCAAGCAGCACCGCATGGAACCCAAAAAGGTGCATGCCATTTCATCCATTTCCGCGATGGTCCAGCTGGTGCAGGGCGGCTTTGGCGTGGCCCTGCTGCCGCGCATCGCGGTCCAGCGCCTGACGGGGTTCGCCAGCCTGAAATTGCTCACCTGCGACACCCGTGTGAAGTCGTTGCCGATCCACGCGAGCTACCGCACCGACCCGACTTCATCGGTGGTTGAGACGGTGGTCAGGTCGGCCGTGCAGTTTGCCGCGGAGAGCACGGGAGCCGGCACCAAAACGGGTCGCAAGCCGGCGGCCAGGGTTGCAAAAACAGGCAAAAAAGGTGCATCAGGGTAAATACCAATCATCGAAAAAATCGATGACGTAAGCAAAAAAGTACTTGTTTGATTTCGTCATTTGCTAATCGCACACTTCGTCACATGTCATCCAACCGTCATGTTTTTACGAGGAGTGCGTCATGAAGAAATCTTGGTGGGCCAAAGTGGCCGCAGTGTTGCTATCAACCGGCATGGCCTTTGGCGTGCATGCACAGCAAGAGATAAAAATCGGTGTGCTTTATCCGCTCACCGGGCCGGCCGCCTCCGTGGGTGCCGAGCTGCGCAGCGCGCTGGAACTCGCCGCCGACATCATCAATAACGGTGCGCCCGGTGTTTCCGAGCTGCCGCTGTCTGCCGGCAAAGGCTTGCCCAACCTCAAGGGCGCAAAAATCAAGCTGGTGTTTGCCGACCACCAGGCCAACCCGCAGACTGGCGCTACGGAAGCCGAGCGCCTGATCACACAGGAAAAAGTCGTGGCACTCGTGGGTGCGTATAACAGCGCCGTCACCGCCACGGCCAGCCAGATCGCCGAGCGCGCCGGTATCCCTTTCCTGAACCCTGAATCGTCGTCGGCATCGCTCACGCAGCGCAACTTCAAGTGGTTCTTTCGCACCACGCCGCACGACGACCTGTT
Source organism: Polaromonas sp. P1_G4 (assembly GCF_056405475.1). Lineage (NCBI taxonomy): Bacteria > Pseudomonadati > Pseudomonadota > Betaproteobacteria > Burkholderiales > Comamonadaceae > Polaromonas > Polaromonas sp. P1_G4. The sequence goes on along the minus strand of NZ_JBFUCA010000151.1, from coordinate 6,514 downwards.
TGTGCACAACGCCTTTGATTTCCTGAAAGAACTCGAAGCCAAAAAGGGCATCAAGGCGGGCGTGGTCGCCAGCCTCAACGAAAACGGCTTGTGGGGCACGGAAACCACCAAGCTGCAGACCAAACTCGCGCCCGAGTTCAAGCAGAACCTGGTCAAGCAGGTGATGTACCCGGCCAAAACCACGCAGCTGACTTCGGAAGTGCAGACGCTCAAGGCGGCGAACCCCAACCTGGTGCTGCAGTCGTCCTACACGGCCGATGCCATCCTGTCGATCAAGACCTACAAGGAACTCGGCTTTTCGCCGGACATGATCCTGGCGAACAACGCGGGCTTCACCGATACCGATTTCATCAGGACACTCGGCAAGGACGCCGACTACATCATCACGCGTGAAGTCTGGGCGCTGGACCTGGCCAACCGCAATCCTCTGATCAAGCAGGTCAACGACCTGTTCAACAGCCGCTACAAGATCAACTTCACCGGCAATTCCTCGCGCACTTTCACCGGCCTGATGGTGATGGCGGACGCTATCAACCGTGCTGGCTCCACCGAGCCCGAAGCTATCCGCAAGGCATTGGCCGCCACCGACATGCCCGGCAGCAAGCTGATCATGCCGTGGAAGGGTGTGAAGTTCGATGCGACCGGCCAGAACACCCTGGGCCAGGGCATCCTGGTGCAGATCATCGGCGGCAAATACAACACGGTCTGGCCGTTCGACATGGCCTCGCGTGAAGTGACCTGGCCCATGCCCAAGTGGGACCAGCGCAAATAAGCCGCGAGTTTTGACCTAAAAAGCCAAGAGACAACCATGACTACGGAAATATTGCTTCAGACGCTGGCCTCCGGCGTGCTGATTGGGCTGATTTACGCGCTGGTGGCTATCGGCCTGACCATGATTTTCGGCGTCATGGACATCGTGAACTTTGCGCACGGGGAATTCCTCATGCTGGGCATGTACTCGGCCTTCTGGCTGTTTTCCCTGTATGCGCTGGACCCCATGCTTACCTTGCCGCTGACAGTGATCATGCTGTTCGGCTTCGGCGTGCTGCTGTACAAACTGGTGATCGTGCGCATCATCAACGCGCCCATGCTGTCGCAGATCTTCACGACTTTCGGCATCATGATCCTGTTGCGCGGTGTGGCCCAGTTCCTCTGGAAACCGGATTTCCGCTCCATCGAGAATTCGGCGGTCAGCGGAACGGTCAAGCTGCTGGGCGTGCAACTGGGCAAGCCGCAGCTGGTCGCCGGTGTAGGGGCCGTCGTGGTCACCGGCCTGATTTACTTCTTCCTGAACAAAACCCGGCTCGGTGCGGCGCTGGAAGCCACCGCCTCCGACAAGGAAGCGGCCCGCCTCATGGGCATTGATTCGCACAAGATGTTCTCGCTGGCCTGGGGCATAGGCGCGGCCTGCGCCGGCGCAGCCGGGGTGCTGTTGTCAACCTTCTTCCCGATTTTTCCGGACGTTGGCGCGAGTTTCATCCTGCTGGCTTTTGTGGTGGTCAACCTGGGCGGTTTCGGCAGCGTCTCTGGCGCTTTCTGGGCCGGCATCCTGGTCGGCGTGATCGAGGTCATGGGCGGCCTGCTGCTTGGGCCGCAGTACAAGACGGCCATCGTGCTGGTGTTGTTCCTCGGCGTGCTGATGTTCCGCCCGCAGGGCTTGATGGGCAAGGCATGATCATGAAGCAACTCATTTTTGCCATCGCAGCGCTGGCGCTTGCCCTGGCTGTTCCCGCTGTCACGGATGCCTCGCACCTGAACATGGCAATCCTTATCCTCATGGCGGCCCAGGTGGGTGTAGCCTGGAACATCGTGGGCGGCTATGCGGGACAGGTGTCCCTCGGCCATGCGGCTTTCTACGGACTGGGCGCCTATGTCTCGACACTGCTGCTGGTCAAGTTCGGTATCAATCCCTGGATAGGCGTGCTAGCCGGCGGTTTGGTGGCAGCCTTGCTCAGCCTGGGTTTTGGCTGGTCCTGCTTCCGGCTCAAGGGCCACTACTTTGCGATGGCCACCATCGCCGTGGCCGAGCTGGTGCAGATCTTCTTCACCGAATGGGATTACGGCGGTGCGGCGGTCGGGCTTTACGTGCCGATGGACAAACAAGGCTGGCTCTGGCTGAACTTCGCCACCAAATTGCCGTACTACTGGTTGGCACTGGGGCTGCTGATCATCACCTTGGGCGCGAACTGGTGGATAGAGCGCAGCTACCTCGGCTACTACTTCAGGGCCATCAAAGATGAACCCGACGCGGCCCGCAGCATTGGCGTGAACATCGCCCGCTACAAGCAGGTCGCGCTGTCGGTCAGCGCTTTCCTCACGGCAGTTGGTGGAAGCCTGTATGCGCAGAAAGAGCTTTACATCGATCCGAATTCGGTGCTCTCGACGGCGCTCTCCATCAAGATGGCGCTGGTGTCCATCCTGGGGGGCGTGGGTACCCTGTTTGGGCCGGTCGTAGGCGCGGTGGTGCTGACCAGCATCGAAGAGTTCACCCGCATCGCTTTCGGCGGCACAGGCCGTGGCACCGATGTCATTATTTATGCGAGCCTCATCATCGTGATCGCAGTCTTTTATCCCACGGGCCTCATTGGCTGGCTGCGCAGCTTCCGGGAGCGCCGCGAGGCACGCGCCGATGCATCGCGGCAGATGGCGGTGCCCACCGCCGCCGTGCAGAACGCCGGCGAGGAGGCCGTATGAAGTTGCTGGAAGTCAAACAGGTCAGCAAGCGTTTCGGCGGGCTGGTCGCCAACCAGGATGTTTCCTTCAGCGTGGACACCGGGCAGGTGGTGGGCCTGATCGGCCCCAACGGAGCCGGAAAGACCACGATGTTTAATTGCGTGGCGGGGTATTTTGCCCCCACGGCCGGTAGCATCATGCTGGGCGGCCGCGACATCGCAGGCCTGCCGCCCGAAACATGCGCCCGCGCCGGTGTGGCGCGGACTTTTCAGATTGCGCGCACCTTCACCAGCATGACGGCCTGCGAGAACGTGATGACCGCGGCCATGCTGCTGCAGCACAACGTTGCGAAGGCACGTCGGGCTGCCATGGACTGGCTGGCTTTTGCCGGGCTTGAACGCTTTGCCGACCGGCCTGCCGCCAGCATGACCATCAGCGAGCAGCGGCGCCTGGCCGTGGCGCGTGCGCTGGCCATACAGCCGCGCATCCTGCTGATGGATGAAGTGATGGCGGGGCTCAATCCGTCGGAAGTTCGCGAAGCGGTGGACGTCGTTCTCAAGATCCGGGACAAGGGCATTGCGTGCCTGATCGTCGAACATGTGCTGGAAGGCATCATGCCGATCGCCGACAAGATCGTCGTGCTGGACCGCGGCGTGAAGATCGCCGAAGGCACGCCGCAGGAGGTGTCGAATGATGCCGCCGTGATCACTGCTTACCTGGGAGACTGAAAGTGACTTTCCCTCACGCTTATTGCATTCCCCGCCACGTGGCGCGGATCGAAGGGCAGCACCATGCTTGAAATCAAAAATCTCAAGGTCTGCTACGACGACGTACTGGCCATCTCCGACGTCAGCCTCCAGGTCGAACCCGGCAAGATCGTGGCGCTGGTGGGCGGCAACGGAAACGGCAAGTCCACCACCTTGCGCGCCGTGGCAGGCCTCAATGCCGCCGCAGCGGGCAGTATTACCTTCAACGGTGAGCCGGTTCACCGCATGCCGGCGCACAAACGCGTTCCGCTGGGCCTGTCGCTGGTGCCGGAAGGCCGGCGCCTGTTTCCCCGGCTGACAGTGCTTCGCAACCTGGAGCTCGGTGCTTTCACACGCATGGACAAGCACGAGGTGGCGCAGGGCATTGAAGAGATGCTGCAACTGTTCCCAATCCTCAAGGAACGCGCCACACAACTGGCCGGCACCATGAGCGGCGGTGAGCAGCAGATGCTGGCCATCGCCCGTGGGCTGATGGCACGCCCCAAGCTGCTGATGCTGGATGAGCCGTCGTGGGGCATCGCGCCCAAGTTTGTGACCAAGGTGCTGGAGGTTATCCAGCAGGTCAATGCCACCGGTGTGTCGATATTGCTGGTGGAACAGAACCTGCAAAAGGCCCTGGGAATCGCGCATTACGGCTATGTCATCCAGACCGGCCGTATCGTGATGCAGGGCAAGGGGCATGAGCTCCTCAACGATGACCGGATCAAAAAGGCCTACCTGGGCCTTTGACGGAAAAGCCGCTGTACCACCCTATTTTTTTCCAATCAAGCTTTACCCAGCCATGAACAAGATTTTTGATCGTCCTGCAGACCTCCGGATGGCCAGCCGCTGCGGCGAGTTTGCCCTGCCCACCGCGGGACACGCGAACGGCCATATCCAGGCCAACCTCATGATCGTGCCGCAGGCACAGGCCTTTGACTTCCTGTTGTTTTGCCAGCGCAACCCCAAGCCCTGCCCGCTGGTGGAGGTTCTGAAGCCGGGCGCCACGGAGCCTTTGTGCGCACCGGGGGCGGACATCACGACCGACATTCCGGGCTACCGCGTTTACCGCGACGGCGAGTTTGTCGAAGAGCGGGGCGAGATCCGTTCGATCTGGAAGGACGACTATGTAGCCTTCCTGATCGGCTGCAGCTTTTCTTTCGAGGCCGCGGTCACCCAGGCCGGCATTCCGTTGAGGCATGTCGAGCAGGGCCGCAATGTCTCGATGTTCCGTACCAGTCTCCAGTGCCAGCCCGCTGGTGTGTTCAGCGGCGAAATGGTCGTCACCATGCGGCCCATCAAGAGCCGCGATGTGGCAAAGGTGGTGGAGATTTCTGGCCGKTTTGACGTTGCRCATGGTGCGCCCGTTCACATCGGCAATCCGGAGGCGATCGGCATCACCGACCTGTCGCGACCGGATTACGGCGATGCGGTCGACATCAAGGATGATGAAATCCCGGTGTTCTGGGGTTGCGGCGTCACGCCGCAATGGGTTGCCCAGAAGAGCCGACTGTCGATGTGCATCACCCATGCGCCGGGCAAGATGTTTGTGACAGACCTGAAAGGGTGAGTTCCATGCACCCGCCGCCGGGCTAATTCTCAACTCCCAAGGAGTTCCCATGAAAGCAGTTTTAATAGCCGTGCTCGTCACGGCGGGGGCAGCGCACGCCCAGACAACCTGGAAGCTGGCCACGGGCTACCGGGCAGAGTCCTTCCATACGCAGAACCTCCTGCAATTTGGGCGCGATGTGGATCTGGCCACGCGTGGACAGCTGGTCATACAGGTGTACCCCAACAACACCCTGGCCAAGCTGGCGGACATCAGCGCGGCCGTGCAGCAGGGAAAGGCCGAAGCGGGCGAGACCATCATGGCGAGCATGGTCAAGGAAATTCCGCTGGCTGGCGCGGACTCCATTCCCTTCGTCGTGGCCTCGTACAAGGACGCGCAGCGCCTCTGGAAGCTGCAGCGCCCCGGCCTTGAAAAGCATTTCACCGAGCATGGCATGAAGCTCCTCTACGCCGTGCCTTGGCCGCCGCAAGGCCTGCATTCGAACAAGCCGGTGCGGGGCCCGACGGACTTTCGCGGTACCCAGATGCGCACCTACAACCAGACCACCATGCGTATCGCTGAAATGCTGGGCGCCAAGCCGGTGGATGTGGCCATGGTCGATGTAGGCAAGGCATTGGCCGAAGGCCGGATGGACAACATGATCACGTCGGCGCTGACTGGTGTGGAGAACAAGGTGTGGGGCCCGATCAAGTATTACTACGAGATCAATGCGTGGTTCCCCAAAAATGCGGTGTTTGTGAACAGCAAGGTCTTTGATGCACTGAAGCCCGAGGCGCGCGCTGCCGTGCTCAAAGCGGCGGGCGAGGCGGAAGTCCGCGGCTGGCAGGCCAGCCAGGCGCTGGCGACCAGCGCGACCGAGGAATTGCGCGCCAACGGCGTGAAGATAGAACGCATTCCCCCCGAGCTGGACACTGAGATCAAGCGCATGGGCGAGAAGTTCTCGCGCGAGTGGATACGATCGGTGGGCAATGAAGCCAATGATATTTTCGTGCCGTACTACATGCCGCAATAAGCACAGGCTTCGAATCGCATGAAAACTCCTTCCGCATCCATCGCCGCCTACCTTCATGCCAAGGATGGCAACCGGCCTCACCTGCTGGCGCAAGCCTTTACGGACGATGCCCTGCTGCAGGTCACCGTCCACACCGGTGCGATTTCTTTTCCGCCGGTGTCCCGGGGGCGGGACGCCATTGGCGAGGTGCTGGTGCGCCGTTTTGGCCAGTCCTACGAAAATGTCTACACCTTCTGCCTGGGCTCGCCGCCGGAGGCCGACGCGCAAGTGTTTTGCTGTGACTGGCTGGTTGCCATGACGGAAAAGGACAGTCGCGCCGTGCGGGTCGGGTGCGGCCGCTACGATTGGTGTTTTTCGCCGCCCTCATATCTGGCGGAAAGCCTTTCAATCACCATCGCGAGCATGCAGACCCTGCCGGCCTCGCACACAGACGAGGTCATGGATTGGGTAGCCGGTCTTCCCTATCCCTGGTGCCCGGCTTCCACGGCCCTGCGGGGCGTGCCGGACATCCAG
>NZ_JBFUCA010000150.1:0-8511 GCF_056405475.1 Polaromonas sp. P1_G4 | reverse complement strand
CTCATCAGGCTGGCGGCAATTGCTGCACAAGGTGCGTACCAGCCGCTGGGCCAGCACACCCAGCAAGGTGGCGTTGATCAGGTAAGAAGGAACCCCGAGTTCCATCAGGCGGGACACCGCCGACGGGGCGTCATTGGTATGCAGCGTGCTGAAAACCAGGTGGCCGGTCAGCGCGGCTTGCACCGCCATCTCGGCCGTCTGCAGGTCGCGGATTTCGCCCACCATGATGATGTCCGGATCCTGCCGCATCAGCGCGCGCAGCCCCTCGGGGAAATCGAAATCCAGGTGCGGCTGCACCTGCGTCTGGTTAAAAGAGGCCTCGATCATTTCGATCGGGTCTTCAATCGTGCTGACGTTGACTTCTTCAGTCGCAAGCCGCTTGAGCGTGGAATAAAGCGTGGTGGTCTTGCCGGAACCGGTAGGCCCGGTGACCAGCACAATGCCATAGGGCCGCTTGACCAGTTGTTCCCAGCGTTCGGCGTCGTGCTGCGAAAAACCCAGGGCATCCAGGTCCTTGACCGTGGTGTCCGGATCAAAAATACGCATGACCATCTTCTCGCCGAAGGCTGTGGGCAAGGTGGACAGGCGCATCTCAACTTCGTCGCCGCGCGGGTTGCGGGTCTTGATGCGGCCATCCTGCGGTCGGCGCTTTTCCACCACATCCATGCGGCCCAGCAGCTTGATGCGGGCGGTCATGGCGTTGTGCACGCCCATGGGCAGTTGATAAACGGGATGCAGCACGCCGTCGATGCGAAAGCGGATCACGCCCTGCTCGCGCCGCGGCTCGAGGTGGATGTCGCTGGCGCGCTGGTCAAAGGCGTACTGCCAGAGCCAATCCACCACCTGCACCACGCCCTGGTCATTGGCGTCCAGCTGCTTGTTGCTTTTGTTCAGCTCAACCAGTTGTTCAAAGCTCGCCGATGTCGACCCGCCGCCGGCCTTGATCGCTGCCTTGACGGATTTGGCCAGGGCAAAAAATTCGGCGGTGAACTTGGTGATTTCGAGGGGGCTGGCAACCACAAGGCGCACGCTGCGCTTGGCCTGACGTTCGACCTCCTGCACCCAGTCAGTCACGAAAGGCTCCGAAGTGGCAATCACCACCTCGCTGGGGGTCACCTGCACCGGCAGCACCTTGTGCCGCTCGGCATACATGGCCGACATGGTGTCCGCCACCTTGCCCACGTCCACCTTGAGCGGGTCAATCCGCAGGTAAGCAAGGCCGGCCCGTCCGGCCRGCCATTGCGTGATCGTTTCCATGTCCAGGGGTTTGCCGTCGGCCAGGCGTGTCATGCCGACACTGGCAAGCCGCGTCAACGGCGGCTGCGCGCTTTGCACCTGGGAGCAGCGTGCAATCGTGCGCTGGGCTTCAGCGGCGCTGATGACGCCGTCTTCGCTGAGCCACTCAACCAGCATGCGCCAGCCCAGCGGCCCGGCAGGGGGCTTTTTCACATGCAGGTCTTTGGGGTGTTTGGGGTGCGTCACGGCGCTCATGGGTCGCACTGTACCCCATCCACCTGGGTCTTTACCATCCGTGCGGCCGCATCATCACGCCGCCGGTGCAAAGAGCCGCAGCCATTTTTTGGCGGGTAGCTTCCAGCACGACTCAATGACACCGGCTTGCTGCAACAGGTCGGACCGCTCGGGACGCGTCGGATCGCGTTGGGCCAGCACCACAGTGTTGCCTTCGCGCGTCGGCCGGAACGCCCAGACCGCTTCGGGCCCGAACGCTTCCGCGATTTTTGTCAGCGACTGCACGTAACTGGAATCGCGGCCAAAAAGATTCACCGTCATCACGCCGTCTTCCGCCAGAAGCCCGCGGCAGTCCTCGTAAAAATCCGCGCTGTCCAGCACCGGTGCCGCCGCCTCGTGGTCATACAGGTCGACATGCAGAAAGTCCACCGTTCCCCGGTGCACAGGTTTTTTGATTTCCAGCGCCGCATCAGCTTCAATGACATGCAGCCTCAGGTCGTCCCGCGGCAGCTTGAACCAGAGCCGGCAGGCCGTGATCACCTGCGGATTGATTTCAATCGCCGTGGTTTTCATGCGCAGCTTTTTGTAGCAAAACTTGGTCAGCGCGGCAGAGCCCAAGCCCAGCTGCATTGCGTGCTTTTTGGACACAGCCGCCGCGTCGGTGAACAGCAGCCCCGCCATCATGCGCTGCACGTATTCCAGCTCGATGTCATACGGTGCATCGCGCAGCATGGAGCCTTGCACCCATTCGGTGCCCAGGTGCAAAAAGCGCACCTCGCCGTAGTCGGAGAAATTGACTTCGGGCAACTCAGCCACCGTTTTTTCTGTTTCTTTTTTCGACATCAAACCAATCCATGCTTTTCAAAAACTTCACGCCAGGCTGCGAGTTTGCGCTCAAAGCTCCATGATGCGTTCGCCGGGCTGGTAGAAGGCAGTTTGTAGACCGGCAGGCCCAGCTGCAAGGTGTGCTTCGAATGCTTGAAACTTTCGCCGCCATTGTGGGCAATCGCTTCCAGCGCCGGACACAGTCGCCGCAGGCTGGCGAGGTCATTGACCTGCGCATTGCGGATCGCGCTGTCCAGGCTGCCCTCGCGTTCACAGGCAGCGTACACGTCCCACAGGCCAAGCCCTTTTGACAAAAGCCATTCGCTACGAATTTGATAGCTGCTACCGCCCGTCCCCATTGGCCCATCGGGCCAAATGGTTTGCAAAATCTTCCAGAAATGGTTTTGCGGGTGGCCGTAATACTGCTGCGCAGCCAGCGAGGCGGCGCCCGGAAAGCTCCCCAGTACCAGCAGGCGGGTGCCGGGAGAAACCAGCGGCGCCAGGCCCGCCAACACAGGTTTCGCGGTGCCCTTTTTCACGCCAGAAGGGCTCCCAGTTTCGGCAGCGCCCGCAATGCGTTGGCAGTCGTTGCGGCCGCCAGCGACGCGAGCGGAATTCCCCGCAAATCCGCCACCTGCTGCGCAATGCGCGGCAACTCGCCCGGCTCATTGCGGCCCTGGGCCTGGCCCGTTTCGCGCTCTGCCGCTGTTTTGTAGATCCAGTGCGGCGGAATGTCGGGCGAATCCGTTTCCATCACCAGCGCCTCCAGGGGCAGTTCCGCCGCCAGGCGCCTGAGTTGCAAGGCAGGCTCAAACGTGACGGCGCCGCCAAAGCCCAGCTTCAGGCCCAGCTTGATAAATTCTCCCGCCTGCTGTTCGCTGCCATTGAATGCGTGGCCGATGCCGTGCCAGCCGCCCTCGGGCGCCAGGTCGCGCAGGTGCTTGAGCAACTTGTCAGCCGATCGCCGCACGTGCAGGATGACCGGCAGGCCGTGCTTGCGCGCCAGCTTGAGTTGTTCACGGTAGAAGTGCTCCTGGCGTTCACGTATAGGGCTTTGCGTCAGGGCAGGCACAAAATAATCAAGGCCGATTTCGCCCACCGCCACCAATCGCGGATCAGACCGCCTCAACGCAAGTTCGTTATCCAGTGTCTGCAGGTCGGCGTCTTGCGCCTGGGGCACACACAGCGGATGGATGCCCAGCGCATAGCTGTCGGAAAACCGGTGCGCCAGCACACGGACTGCCTCGAAATTGAACACGCCCACGGCCGGCAGCACGCAGTGTGCAACGCCTGCAGCGGCCGCCCGCGCACGAACTTCAGCGACATCGGCGGCCAGTTCACCGGCGTCAAGATGGCAGTGTGTGTCTATCCAGAAAGTCATTCAGTCAATGCGGTAGGGCACCCGGGATGCAAAAAGAAAAGGTGCAGGAAAAGGAACAACCTGGCGCAGGCCTTGCTTGCAGAAGATGTTGACACAGAAATGAAATCGGGACACGCTATGCTTTTTTTGAGGAAATGCACGCGCAATTCGTTACCGTTTTTTTGCCGCTGATCTCTTTTCGTCAACCACTGTCTACCACCGTCGACTGATAACACAAGGAAAAGCCAACATGAAATTATCCCGTCTGATGAGCCACATTCTCGGAGCCGGCCTCGTTGTTTCAAGTATGGCCAGCCCCGCCTGGGCACAAGACCAGAAGTTGCGGCTGATTACCTGGGCCGACTATGTGCCGGCTGATGTCGTGGCGCAGTTCAAGAAAGAGACCGGGATCGACGTTGAGCTCACGCTGTCCAATAACGAAGAAATGATTTCCAAGCTGCGCGCCACCGGCGGCGCCGGCTTTGACCTGGCCCAGCCCTCGCAGGACCGCATCACCGGCCCGCAGCAGGAGTTCGGCATCTACAAACCCATGGACCTCAGCAAGATCAAATCCGATCTGTTCATCCCGTCCATGCTGGAAGCCACCAAGAAAAACACCACGCTGGACGGCAAGGTTTATGGCCTGCCGCACATCTGGGGCACCGACGGCCTCGTCGTCAATACCAAGCTGGCCAAGATGACCGACTACCCCGACCTGTGCAAGGCCGACGTCAAGGGCAAAACCGCCGTGCGCCTGAAGCGCCCCACGCTGCTGGCCTTCGCCTTTGCTTCCGGCAAAGACCCGTTTGCGCTGTACAAGGACCCGAAAGCCTACGGCGCGCTGATGGACGAAGTCGGCAAGACCATGATTGCCTGCAAGAGCAACATCAAGTTCTACTGGGACAACAAGGACCAGCTGCTCAACGGCATGCGTGCCGGCGAAGTGGTGGGAGCCATGATGTGGGATACCGGCGGCTGGAAGCTCAATGCCGAAAAACCTGAAATCCAATACATCGCACCGAAGTCGGGCGCACTCGGCTGGATCGACACCTTCGCCATCCCGGCCAAAGGCCGCAACGATGCCGCCGCCTACGCCTGGATCAACTTCAATATGCGCCCCGAGATTGCCGCAAAAGTGGCAGGCTCTGCCGGCAACTTCACCGCCTCCAAGGGAGCCGACCAGCTGGCCGATCCCAAGCTGAAAGCCCAGTTCGCCGCCAGCTTCCCTGAAGCCGCGTTGAAAAACGTGAAGTGGTATCCCGCAGTGCCTGCCGGCATCGAGGACATCGAAGGCCGCGTATTAGACCGCGTGAAAGCAGCCCAATAACCGGCCTATCACCGGTGCACGCAGACCTTCAAGCCGAACACGTCGGTAAAACCTACGCCGGCCAGCCCGCAGTCAAGGACTTGTCCTTTTCCGTGGAGCGCGGCAGCTTCTTTTCCATCCTCGGCCCATCGGGCTGCGGAAAGACGACGCTGCTGCGCATGATCGCCGGCTTTCTGTCGCCCGATGCGGGCCAGATCCACATCGGCGGTAAACCCATGAACGGCGTGCCGCCCAACCAGCGGCCCGTCAACATGGTGTTCCAGCACCTGGCACTGTTCCCCATGATGTCGGTCGGTGAAAACGTTGGCTACGGCCTGGCACGGCGCGGCCTCTCGCGCGCCGACATCGCCGGCAAGGTCGGCGCCATGCTTGAACGCGTGAGCCTGCCCGGCATGCAGGACAAGCGGGTCGACCAGCTATCGGGCGGGCAGCGGCAGCGCGTGGCGATTGCGCGAAGCCTGGTGCTCGAGCCCACCTTGCTGCTGCTCGACGAACCCCTGGGAGCGCTGGATTTGAAGCTGCGCGAGCACATGAAAGTCGAGCTCAAGCAACTGCAAGCGGCCTTCGGCACCACCTTTGTCTACATCACGCACGACCAGTCCGAGGCATTGGTACTGTCCGACCATGTCGCGGTCATGAATGCCGGCAGCTTTGAGCAGGTGGGTACACCGCAAGAGCTGTACTACCAGCCGCAAACACCTTTCGTCGCGGGCTTTGTGGGCGCCAACAACAAGCTGCAAGGCAATGCTGCTGCGGGCGCAGAGCCCGGCAACGCGGTGGCGCTGACAACCGGCCAGGGCCTGGCCATGCGGGCCCGCGCAGTCGGGAAAATCCTGACCGGCCAAGCCGTGCAGGCGTTTGTGCGGCCCGAAGCGATCAGCCTGGCCCGCGACGCCGCTGAGCTGCCCGCTGACCACACCGCCTACGCGGGCCAGGTTGAGAGCCTGCTCTTCGACGGCGCAAACTCGGCCATATTGCTGCGCGAAACCACCAGCCGCACGGAATTTCGCATCGCGCTGCCGCAGACCGGCCGCTTTGCCGACTTGCGTGTCGGTGAAACGGTGGCCTTCAGCTTCGACCCCGCACAAGCCACCTGTTTTGGGACAGCCGGCGCCTAGCGCCTGCAGATCATGCAAGCCGCAGCCGCCATGCCCGCAGCAAATGCCGGATCCGCATCGGCGCAGGCCAGGCTCATCCTGCTGTTGTTGCTCGCGCCGGCGCTGATCTGGCTGGTGGGCCTCATCGTGTTGCCGCACATCGACCTGGCCATCCTGTCGCTGCGCGAACGCATCGCACCGCGGCAATATGCACCCAGCATCGCGCAGTACCGCACTTTCATCGACGAACCGCTGTACTGGCACACCTTTGTGCGCACCGCCGTCATGTCCATCCTGGCCACGCTGATCACACTGCTGCTGGCGTTTCCCATCGCCTGGACGATTGCCAAGCTGGTGCGCGGCCGTGCCAAGTCGCTGCTGCTGGTGATGTGCCTGATCCCCTTCTGGGTCAGCGAAACCGTGCGCACCCTGGGCTGGATGATTCTGCTGCGCGAATCGGGCGTGCTGCCCGCCGTGCTGGTGCAGCTGGGCCTCACTGATGCACCTGTAGAGCTGCTCTACCGCGACGCCACCATCCTGGTCGGCCTGGTCTATACCTCCATGCTCTTCATGGTGGTGCCGCTAATCAGCGCCCTTGAAAGCCTGGACGACACGCTGATCGAAGCGGCGTATGACCTGGGCGGCAACGGCCCTTCCATCCTGCGGCAAATCGTCATTCCGCATGCCGCGCCCGGCATCCTCGCCGGCTGCATCGTGGTCTTCATGCTGACCTTGGGCAACTACCTCACGCCCACCTTGCTGGKCGGTAAAAATTCGCTGTGGTTTACCGAGCAGATTTACACCCAGTTCATCACGCGCTTTAACTGGGAGCAAGGCGCGGCGTTTGGATTTTTGCTGCTGGGTTTGTCAACAGCGATCGTCTGGCTTGGCCTTAAATTAACGGGCCAGAAATTCGGCGAAGTCATGCGCCGGTCATGATGAAGGGCACTGCATGATCGCCTCCCTGCCCCGCCCCGCCTGGCTGCGCGCCGGCACCGTGGCTTATGCCCTGGCGTTTTTTGCTTTCCTGTTCCTGCCGCTGGTGGTGGTCGCGGTGTTTGCCTTCAACGACGCACCCTATCCGGCGCCGCCCTGGCGCGGCTTCACGCTCGACTGGTTTTTTGGCAGCAAGTCCGGACGCACAGGCCTTTTTGCCGATCGCCCCATGCTCGCCAGCCTCTGGACCAGCGTGGTGGTGGCCGGCTGGGTCACGCTGCTGGCGGTGCTGGTGGGCACGACCAACGCTTTTTTGATTGAGCGCAGCCGCTTTCCGGGCAAACAAGCGCTGTCGATGCTGATGCTGGCGCCGCTGGTGATTCCCGGCGTCATCCTGGGTATTTCGATCCTGGCCTTTGCCAGCCGCCTGGCGCAGTTTGCCGACGACTGGTGGGGGCTGGAGCTGGATTTCCTGCGACCAGGGCTTCCGCTGGTGGTGCTGGGCCAGTTTTCCTACATCGTGTCCATCGCCACGCTCATCATTTCGGCCCGCCTGAAACGTTTTGACATCACCCTGGAAGAAGCCGCCTACAACCTGGGCGCCTCCCGCGCCGCGGTCTTCGCCACCATCACCCTGCCTTACCTGAAACCCGCGCTGATCGGCGCTGCAGCGATCTCGTTTTTGATGTCCTTCGAGAACTTCAACACCACGCTGATGCTGGTCGGCTCGGACGCGCCGTTGACCGTCATGATGTACGGCCGCATGCGCGAGGGCGCCACGCCGGTGCTCAATGCCGTCAGCCTGTTCCTGATGCTGGCCTCGGCGGCCCTGGCGCTGACCCTGCTGCGCAAGCCCGCCGACAGCCCTGGCGCCTGAAGCGCCTGAAACAGTCCAGGCCGCCCCAAAATCGGGCTCGAATCGAGCCCAGACTGCGCAGTAACAGGCGCTTTACAAAGCCCCCTACGCCTATACCCAAATCACGTGCACGGATGCACAAATCGTGATACGGTGCAACTGTAAATACGGGGCCTGAAGCAGGTTTTCACGCCCGGTGGTATCAGCCCGGTTTTGACATTGACCTCACAGGTGAACGGATGCGCAGGCCAGCCCTTTACAGCAGTTCAAACCGTCCGGCGCAGGGCGCGGGTGATGCCCAGACGCAACCGCCCGAGCAGGCTGCCGGCCCAGACGGCGCCATTCCAGCCCCCGCACCTTCCCGCTTCCCCCGCGCCTCCCGCCTGGCCAAACGGCTTGCCCAAAACCAGCTTTACCTGCTCTGGTCGGTCGTCGGCCTGCTGGCCCTGCTGCTGGCCATCAGCTTTGCCTCCYCGCTGCGGCCTGCGGCCCGCAAGCTGACGCAGGAAGACATCAACGCGGCCGTCCTCAAAACGCTGGAGACCACAGTCCTGCCCTCCCCCGGCACCCGGGCTTATGACACCATCATCCCCTCCGTCGTGCGCATCGTGGGGCTGGGTAAAGACAAGGACGGCAAGGA
>NZ_JBFUCA010000149.1:0-8528 GCF_056405475.1 Polaromonas sp. P1_G4 | reverse complement strand
GAATGGCGCCCTTCCCCTGCCGGCAATTCCTGACGTTGCTGGCGATTCGCCTCGAGCCACAGGGCCAGGCGCTGCGGCGTCGGGCGAAACGCCGACGCCCGTCGTGGCGATAGCGGGATTGCTGCTGGTGATGCTGTGCGGCTTGGTGTGGTTTCTGCTGCAAAAGCGCAAAACCGCCGATCCCGCGATGACCGAAGAGCAGCGCGAATCGGCGTTGCGGCAGGTCCGGGCCTGGATGCAGCAGGAAGCCCCGCCCGCAGGACTGAAGCCATGAGACCGGAATCCTCTTCCAATGCGCGGCAGGCTGCATTGACCTTGCATGCCATGGCGCCGCACGACGCCGCATGGCTGTTGCAACAACTCCCTGCTATCGAGGCGGCCGAGTTGCAATCCTTGCTGGAGGAGTTGCGCGACTTGGGCATCCCTTCCGACCCGAGGCTTCTTGACGAGCTGCGCCTGGGCGATGCGGCACCACAGGAGTCTGCTCCTGCGGGCCACGCTCATATCGATGAACTGTCCGTCGAAGCCCTGATGTATGCGCTTGACGCGGCACGTGTGGATCTGTTGCTGCCCCTCCTGAAACCTGAACCTGTTGCGTTGCTGGCCTTCCTGCTCTCTTTGAAATCCTGGTCTTGGGCCGATTCCCTGCTGGCGGCACTTGAGACGCACAGGCGGCTCTCTTTGCGCCTGCAGGTCGACAGCCTGGACAGCAGAGCTGGGGCGACCCCAGACCAGGCCGCTCAGCTGCGGCTCGGGCTATTGCGGCGCTTGCTGCGACGCTACCGAACCGTCGAGGCCTCAGCGTCCCCGCAGAACGCGACCAGCGCGCACCGGGGCGGTTTTGCACGCTGGTGGCAGGAACGGCGCCGGTTCTGGTCCAGCATCATTGCACCCATGAGGGCCTACAAGTGAGCCCGGAAGGTTTTGTTATCAGAGGCGCCGTGGAGGGCGCGCCGCTCGAGCTGCGCGTGGCGTCGCGCGCGCCTGCAGTGCTGCCCTTGCAGCGTCCGATGGCCGATAAATCAGCGACCCTGATGACCGGCCGCGCGTTGCAGGAGCCTGATGCGGGCCTCGGACAGGTCCGGCAGGAAGCGCGCACCCTCGGGTACGAGGCAGGCAGGGTTCAGGGTCAAAAAGACGGTTATGAGGCGGGCATGAAACAGGCGCTGGAGCGCGCTGAACAGGAGCGCCATGCGCTTCTTGAAGACCATGAGGCTGGCCAGCAGAAGCTGGTCGATGCGCTGGCAAAGATCAGGCAAATGGCTGATGCGATAGTTGGGCAGAAAAACCGCTTTCTGGATGACRCCGAGGATGACATGGTGGCGCTCGCTTTTGAGGCGTTTTGCCGGGTGCTGGGCGAAACGGTCCCCACCCGGGACATGCTGAAGGCGGGCGTGGTGAACGCGCTCGCCCATTGGCGAGGAAAAGCGGCGCTCGAAATTCACGTCCACCCCGAAGACCTGCAGTGGCTTGAAGCGGATACAGATTTGGGAGCCCGCATCGCATCACAGAGAAATCACACAACGCGGTGGGTTGCCAGCACTGAGGTCGCCTTGGGCGGCTGCATGTTGCGTTCCCCCGAGGGCGCGCTCGACGCCCGCCTTGATGTGCAGGTTGAGGCGCTCAAAACAATGCTGCTTCAGACCCGGGCGACACGCCGAGCGGAGCGCCCGGCATGAACTCCAACCCGGGCTCCCCGGCCGTTTCCGACCTTGCAGGCCAGGCCGCCAGTCCGGGGCTGAGCGCCTATCGAAAAGCTGTGCGGGAGCAGGAACTGATGAGGCGTGTAGGCTGGGTGCGCCAGGTCCAGGGTTTGGCCATCCAGGCGCAAGGGCCGGACGCCGTGGTGGGCGAGTTGTGCCGGATCCGTCCGCGCCTGGCGCCCCATGACCCGTCGGGATCGGACCCGGCAGGCGATTTGTTTTCGGCGAATGCGGGGGTATTGGCCGAGGTAGTGGGTTTGCATGCCGGCCATGTCACGCTGCTTCCTTATGGCTCGCTTCAGGGCGTCAGCGCTGGCGCCGAGGTGGTTGCACTGGGCCGGGCATCGACCTTTGGGGTGGGTCCTGCCCAGATTGGCCGCGTGATAGACGGCTTTGGCGAGCCTCTGGATGGCGATGCGCGGCCTGCCACGGTTCGCGACGTCCCCTTGCACGGCGCGCCCGTCAATCCCATGAAGCGACCGCCGGTTGCCCGCATCATCGAAACCGGCATTCGGGCGATCGACGGCCTGCTTACTTTGGGCCAGGGCCAGCGCGTCGGAATCTTCGCGGGAAGCGGCGTCGGAAAGAGCACTTTGCTCGGCATGATTGCGCGTCATGTCAAGGCCGACATCAACGTCATCGCGCTGATCGGCGAACGCGGGCGGGAAGTCCGGGACTTTATCGACAAGCAGCTGGGGCCCGAGGGTCTGCAGCGGTCCGTTGTTGTAGTCGCTACCGCAGACCAACCCGCACTGGCCCGGATTCGCGCCGCCCATGCGGCCGTCGCGATCGCCGAATACTTCAGGGACCAGGGACGGCAGGTCCTTCTCACCATGGACTCGGTCACCAGGCTGGCGATGGCTCGCCGTGAAGTCGGCCTCTCGGCGGGTGAACCACCCACAGCGCGGGGCTATACGCCCTCGGTGTTTGCCGAGTTGCCGCAACTGTGCGAACGCTTCGGAACATCGGACAGCGGCGGTGCGATCACGGCCTTGCTGACGGTTCTTGTCGAAGGTGACGATTTCAACGAACCCATCTCGGACAACCTGCGCGCCATACTGGACGGCCACATCGTGCTGTCGCGCTCGCTGGCCCATACCGGCCAATATCCCGCTATCGACGTTCTGCAAAGCACCAGCCGTTTGCGCACGGACCTCACGGATGCCGCCGAGCGTGAGCTTGTCAACCGCGTGACCCAGCATATTTCACTGATGGAGCGCAATCGCCAGATGGTGGAGATTGGCGCTTATGAAGCCGGAACCAATCCGCAACTGGACAAGGCTCTGCGGCGTGACACGGCACTTCGAGAGTGGATGACGCAACGGGACGGTGGTTTTGACCGGCCACGTGCGCTGGAGCAGTTGCGGGCCTGCATGGCTGAAGCCGTAGCTGTTCCGGCAGCCATGCCGGGCATCAAAGCGGGAGGCTCGAGATGAATCTGCCGGGTTACAAAAATTCGGGAAAAGGCGATTTGCGCGGGTTCAAATATCCGTTGGAGCCTTTGGCCAGGCGAGCCCAATGGGAGCTTGACGAGCTGAACGGAAAACTTGCCAAAGCGCAGCACGAACTGGCCTCGGCACGGGCCGCGCTGAGCGCCACGAAAAGTCTGCACAGGCAGACATCCGAGAAGCTGGGGCAGCAGCTCCAGGTGCGCCTGGACGCTTCGATGCACCAGGCCGGACTGCTCTACCTGGCGCAGCTGCAGGCTTCGATGGAGAAGATTCAGGCACAAGTGGCCGTGCTGGACAAGGCACGCGATGGCTTCTTGCTGCTGTGCCGGGCGGCCGAAACCCGGCTTGAAGGGTTTCGGTCCCACGAATCGGCCGTCATCGATACTTACGTGCGTGAGCAGTCGCGCCTTCACGCGACAGAAGCCGACCGGGACTGGATGACGCGCGAGGCCTTCAACAGGGCGCCCGCGACCTCCCCGACTGAACCCGGAGGCGGCGCATGAGTTCTCCGTTGTTCCCGCTCCGGGAAGATCCTGGAGCGTTGCGACTGGTGGCCAAGGCTGGGGCGGGATTGCAGCAAGCGGCTGCCGGCGATCAGCCGCAATCGGCCGGTGCCTGGAATCGCGAGATGGAGCGGGCGCAACTGGACACCTGGTTCAAACCGCGACAAGCTGCACCGCGCAGCGACGGTCGGCCCGAAGGCACTACCAGCCAGGCTACTTTGAATTCAGGTGCACAGCGCCCCGCATCGTCCAACAATGCGGTGAAGGCGGACGGACGCAGGGTGACACCGCCTCTGATGGGCGCCGGTCCTGTGCCGAATCGTGGGCCCGGGATACAGGCAGCGGCCCTGATGGTCGTGCAAGCGCCCAAGCCCGAAGCCAGCCGTATGCTTGTCACGGATATACGGGCGGCCAGTCTGGCGCTTGCGCTGGCAGGCGTCTCGCGCCTGAAGGTGGTGGGCTTGGCGCCTMCGACTGATCCCGGGGACATGGCGGATGCGCTCAATGTACCGGCAGGACTGGGCTCACCAAGCGAAGAGGCCGATCTCGATTCGCAGGCGATACGCCTGCATGCCGAATGGCACGGGCACGATGTCGCCGTATGGCTAGGCGTTGATGCCCGAGCCGACTCCGGGGAGGAGCAGCTCGCGCAGCTTCTGCCCCACATCAGAGCCTGCCTTCAGGGGCAGCGCAGCAGGCTTGTCAAGCTGGTCTGCAATGGCAAGACCGTTTTTGAAGTTTCTTCCTCGTTCATTCCAGAGTTTCCTTATTTCACACAGTCCAAGGAGTTTCCATGACTATCTCCGCGATCAGCGCCCCCCCAAGCGGTTCTTCGTCCAACTTGCAGGCCAGCAGCCTGGGGCTCCAGGACTTCCTGAAGGTGTTGTTGACCCAGCTCTCGTACCAGGACCCGCTCAAGCCAATGGACAACCAGGAGTTCATGGCTCAGATCGCGCAGTTCACCGGCGTCGAGCAGACCCAGCAGCTCAACACGAAAATCGAGACCCTGATCAACAACCAGGCAGCCTTGCAGTCGGTGGGGCTGATTGGACGCACCGTCGATGCCACTACCGCCTCGGGTACGCTGACGGGCACCGTCATGGCGCTGTCCCTGCAGGGAAGCTCGCCGGCCCTTAGCGTGAAAACCGCCTCTGGGGCGGTGATCGACGGCATCAGCATCAGCCAGATCGTCGCGGTACGCTAAGGCGCAACAAACATGCACGGTACAAGGGGAGAAAAAAATGCTTGATTCGATCTACGTAGGGATGACCGGTCTGCTGGGGTATTCCAAAGGTTTGCGTGTCATCGCCAACAATACGGCCAACCTGAATACCCCGGGGTTCAAGGGCTCCAGCCTGCAGTTCTCCGACCTCTTTTATTCCAACAGCAATCTGGCCAGTGGCAGTGGTTCGGGCAGCTACGGTGGCTTGGGTTACGGGCTGAATGCGGGCTCGACCGTGCTCTCGTTCAAACAAGGCGAAATTCGCCAAACCGACAATCCGCTGGATATGGCTGTCGACGGCCAGGGGCTGTTCATCCTCAGGGACGCGGAGGGGAAGATCACCTATACGCGCGCGGGCCAGTTCAAATTCAATGGTGACGGCGTGCTCGTGAACCAGGGGGACAACGCGAAAGTCATGGGCCGTGGCTCCGACGGAGGCCTCACCGAAATCAGCCTCGCCGGGCTGAGCACCAATGCGGGAAAGGCTACCGCGAATGTCAAGTTCAACGGCAATATTTCCAGTACCCTCACCGACCAGACTGTCGGCGGCGTACGGGTCATCGATGCGCTGGGCGGCGCCCATACCCTCAGCGTCAAATTCACCAACACGGACGCGACAACAGCTGGAAGCTGGAAGGTTGAATTGCTCGACGGCACCACGGTGGTTGCGACCCGCCAGATTATTTTTTTTGACGGCAAGCCGACCGCAGCGACCTCGAAACTCAGCGTGAGCTATACGCCAGTTGGAAGCGCGGCGATTCCGCTGCTGCTGGACTTCAGCACCGACGTGACCTCCTTTGCGGCGGGCAACCTGTCCACGCTCGCCATGTCTTCGCAGGATGGCGTCACGCCGGGTGCCTTGACCCAGGCCAGTTTTGATTCCACGGGGACCCTGGTGCTAGGTTATTCGAACAGCCAGAGTGTCAAGGGCGCGCGCCTGGCCCTTGGCCGCTTCGACTCGCTGGATGCGGTGGGTACGGTGGGCGACAACCAGTTCAGTGCGCTGGATCCGGAGCACTGGGTGACAGGCAGCGCGGAGGAGGGCGGCTTTGGTTCGATTCGCTCCTCTTCCGTGGAGATTGCCAACGTGGACCTCTCGCAGGAGTTTAGCGACCTGGTGGTGATGCAGCGAGGCTTTCAGGCGAGCTCGCAGGTAATCTCGACGGCCAATGAGATGCTGCAGGAACTGTTTGCGCTGAAAGGCAAATAATGGCCGATGCTTCTGTTGCAGGGAAAGTCCTGGTGTCGGAAGCCGACGCCGCTCCAAAACTCCGCGAGCTCAGGGTATTTTCCACTGACCGGCGCGCACGTGTGAGCGCCACTATTTCAGCGATGCTTATGTCGTGGCGTAGTGCATGGGATTGGCGTGGCAAGAGTCTGGACGCAGAGAGTTTTCAGGTTGTGGTCCGCGGTGCCGTCGATCCGGTGTACGCCGCCTGGAATCCAAAATGGCTGGTTTGCGAGCCTTCCGATCCCGGCGCCGGTTTGCTGAGAATGCGCTGCCGTGCGGGCGATGTTGATGTGGCGGCACCTGAATTCCCGGTGGAGCGTTTTGCCACCTGGCTATGGGGCACGGCGGACGAGCGCCAGTTGCCCGAACCCGCTCCGGCGCTGGCATCTATGGCGGCGGAGATGGCGCGGTCCATGTGGCAGGATTTCCAGCAGCGATGGGCTATTGCCTGTACACCGCCCGGTGCTGTCGCTGGCACGCCGCTGAAGATGGAGGGGCGAACGGTCGACTGGCCGTGCCCGCATGAATTTTCCGGCACTTTGCTGGTCGAGTTCTCCGCCGCGGACCTGCAATGGACGGTGGCGCTGGAAGCGGCCAGCGTGGACGCCATCCTCGCCAAGGCCGGCGAGGAAAAGCCGCGCGCTACGCAGAAACCGTTCAGGCAAGCCGACCGCGTTCGCGTCGATGAGGCCTTGCGCCAACGCACGCTGGCGCTCGATGCCTATTTGCTTCCATGCACCATTTCGCTGGGCGCGCTCCAAGGCCTGCGGGTCGGTGACGTCATCGCGCTTGAGCACCCGCTGGACCACCCTTCACAGGTCTTCTCAGAGAATCGCGAAAAAGTGGCGCATGCCTGGATGACACAAACAAGCGGCTTTAAATCCCTGGAACTCACCGCTACCCCCAAATGACCCTGAGACATAACGTGAATACAGCTGCTGAAAAAATCATGAACCCGCCACCCCAAAACCCTGCTTATTCAAGCGCCGATGCCGAAAAGCCTGACGTGTCGGCTCTTACGGTACGACCGATCACATTTCCCCATGCGCCGGCCAACGACAGGCATCAGCCGAGCGACGCGGCAGCTCCCGAGAAAAAGAACTGGCGGCCCGAGGGTCATGCTGCTCATCCCATTCACCAGGTGAAGGCCACGTTGCAGGTCTACTTGGGATCGGCAACGCTTACGGWGGGCGAGCTGATGTCCGCCGCGAAAAATCAGGTGCTGGTGCTGGACCGGACTGTGGGCCAGCCTGTCGATTTGTTGCTCGAAGGCCAGGTGGTTGCCCGCGGCCAATTGGTGGCGCTGGACGAACATTTCGCGGTTCGCATCACGGAGTTGCCTTTGCCGCTAGATCTTCAAAGTGGCTTGCTGGCTGAAGTCAAGCCATGAGGCTTGCCGGTTTGCTCAAGCGTTTGCCTTATTTTTTCCGCGCCCTGAAAGTGGCGGCGGTTTGCCTGTTGGTCAGCCATGCCACCGCGTTCAGCCAAGGCACGGCTGCATCGGCGGGAGCGTCCTCCGCCTCCGCTGCCACAAGCGCCATCGCTTTGCCCAAAACGATTCCTTTCAAGCAGGACTCGGCCTCGTCGTCCGGCGGTGAGGGGCCGCCGCTGACTGCCATCACGGCGATTTTGGCGCTTGGCTTTGCGGGTTTTGYCATCTGGATATGGCGAAATCGCCGGCCGACTGCCGGCGTTGACGCCGCAAAGCGTTCAAGCTGGTGGGGTGGTGCTTCGTCCAGGGATGTTCTGCTCCATGGGGCGACCCGGCTATCACCCAAGCACAGTGTTCACGACATCGAATGGCGAGGGCGTCGTTTGCTGATCGGCTGTACCGACCAGGCCATGACCTTGCTGTCAGAGCACGCGGTGGTTGAGTCGTCTGCGAGCACCGCCGGACAAAACCATCCCGTTCCGACGCAGCCAGAGGGTGCAACATGAGGCGCTCATCGTTTGCCGCTCTGTTGTTGCGTTGGGTTGCGGGCATCCTCATCGGTATGGTGTCATGGGTGGGCGTGCATGCCCAAGCGACGGATGTCGCGGAAGGTGCGATGAGCGCCGAAACCGCGGTGGTTCGAAATTCGGCTGGCGAGCCTGAGATTCAACTAAAGGCCAGCCCGATGCTGTCCGGAGCGCCGACGCCCACAGCGGCCCGCCGCGCGCCCGCGGTTGCTGTCGCGGCAAGTAAAACACCCGCCACGGAAACCTCGCAAGCCCTGCGTGTCGTGCTCGGCCTGACGGTTCTTGCGATACTGCCGGCGTTGCTGGTATGCCTCACCAGTTTTATGCGCATCATCATCGTGCTGTCCATGCTGCGCCATGCCATCGGCATGCCCGAGACGCCACCCAATACCGCGCTGATCGGCTTAGCCTTGTTTTTGACGATGTTCACGATGTCGCCGGTCCTGCAGAAAATAAATG
>NZ_JBFUCA010000148.1:0-8621 GCF_056405475.1 Polaromonas sp. P1_G4 | reverse complement strand
ATCGCGGGTAAGCCACCCTGGCCGACCGCGGCAGCTCGACTTCCACCATCTCGACGCCCTGGTCGGGCCCGCGCTCTGCCACCTGGCGCCGCAGGTAGCCGGCTTCCGGGTCGCGCCACACCGCCTGCCCTGCCTTCTTCCGCAGCCTGCGGCCTGCCTCTTCTTCCTTGTCTTCGGTGAGCAGCTGCGCCAGCGGCACACCCAGGCCGGCTGCGAGCCGGCCGAGGATCATGGCGGTCGGGCTGCTTTCGACGCGCTCCACCCTGGAGATCATGGCTTTGCTGACGCCCGACACCTCGGCCAGTTGCGCCAGGCTCAGGCCCTGGGCCTGGCGCAATGCCAGCAGCCGCGACGCGATCAGGGCATCAATCGTCATGGGGTGTCCTTCAGAAAAAGCATTCGTCTATCATAAGGGACAAATAATCTCTTATAGTAGACAAATCATTCTCCCTTTCAAAAGGAATCCCCATGCACCTCGTCGAATGCACCGAAGAGCGCCATGCCGGCCAGATCCTGGCCATTTTTAACGAGGCGATCGTCAACTCGACGGCGCTGTACGACTACAAACCACGCGCACCCGAAAGCATGGTGACCTGGTTTGCCACCAAACGTGCCAACGGTTTTCCGGTAGTCGGGATGGAAGACGACAGCGGCAAGCTGCTGGGTTTTGCGAGCTACGGCACCTTCCGCGCATTTCCGGCGTACAAGTACACGGTCGAGCATTCGGTCTATGTGGAGAAAGACAGCCGCGGCCTGGGCCTGGGGCGCAAGCTGCTGGAGGCGATTGTGGCCAGGGCTGAAGTGCAAGGCATGCACGTTCTGGTCGGCGCGATTGACCTGGACAACGCTGTGAGCATTGCACTTCACAAGCGCCTGGGCTTTGAGCACAGCGGCACGATCAAACAGGCGGCTTTCAAGTTTGGCCGCTGGCTGGACCTGGCGTTTTTGCAGAAGACCTTAAAGACGCCGCTGCAGCCTGTTGACGGTTAAGTCTGTTGGCTGGTCAACACTTTGTCGATGGCCTCATGCAAATGCTGCAGGCCAAACGACACATCACAAAACACGCCGTTGACATAAAACGCCGGCGTTGAGCGCACGCCCAGGTGGCGGCCGCTTTGCATGTGCTCCTGCACGCGCTGCAGGTAGACATGGTCGTTCATTTCGTTCTGGTAGCGGGCCATGTCCAGGCCGGCCTGGGCGGCATAGTCGAGCAGGTGCTTGTCCTTGAGGTGATGCTGGTTGGTAAACAGCAACTCGTACATGGGCCAGAACTTGTGTTGTGCGCCGGCGGCTTCCGCCGCTTCGGCGGCCAGTTCGGCATGGGGGTGCACTTCGCGCAACGGAAAGTGCCGGAAGACAAAACGCAGCTGGCGCCCGAAGTGCGGCAGCATCACCTTCAGGGCGCCGTAGGCCTGAAAGCAGGACGGGCATTCGAAGTCGCCGTATTCCACAACAGTGACCGGGGCCGACGCCGGGCCATGGATATGGTCGATGGCATCGTCGGGTTCGAGAAACGGGTCGGGTTGGGACGAATCGGCCATGAAAATCACCTTTTTGCTGTGTGTTCAGACATTGAAAAATGTCTTCAGCACAGTATGCGCCCGGGTGTGCGCGGTGATCAAGGAGCCGTACGGCCCCATCGGCGTTGTGGGTAGCCGTGGATGGCCATGAATAGCCAGGCAGAGCCGGCGGTGCCGGCCCCGTGGCTCAGCTTCAGGCCTGGTTGGCGGCGTTTTCGAGGGCTTCGTCGAGTGCCTTGCACGAGGGCGAGCACACGGCCTGGGACTTGCCCAGCACTTTACGGGTGCCCATCAGGGAGCGGGCGCGGTGCTTGCCGCACATGAAACACGACATCGTGGCAGCGCCAAATGACGTGGTGGCAGCAAACGGTGAGCCCGACACCTTGGACTTGTAGCGCAGGCCGTCAGCGAGTACGGCGGTTTTGGCGTCAGCTCTTGCCATGGTTGGGGTCTTCCTTCAGTTGGGGGTTGATGGGTTTCATGGCCTTTTCAATGGCCTCTTTGGCCTTCAGCTCGGCAGCGAGCGAGGCGTCCAGCGCAGACCGGCACAGGCCCGCATACTGGTAATTGACGTTTTCATACAGCTCTGCCGCAGCCGGGTGCGTGTCGAGCAGCGCGCCCAGCGCCATGCCGGGTTCCACATCGCCCAGTTCGTTGACCAGGTGCAGCACCACGGAGCGGTACTGCTCGGCACCCACCGGCACCGCGCTGTGCTCAAGCCGTTCCAGCAGCTCGGCCAGTACGTGGGTGACCGTGAGGTCGGTTTTGTGGGGATGGGGTTGGGTGGCGTTCATGCAGTGAATTTGGGGCTTCCTTCCCCTAAATCAAGCACTTTGCGGACCAGGTAACCGCCCTTCGGCGGTTGCTGGCCCCCTTTCGGGCTAGCCTGGATCAGCCCTGCGCGCTATATTTTTTATAGCTGCTCGCGCTTGTCTGCTGTGGGTTGGAGGCCTATTTTACCTCTAAACGGCAGGCCCGGAAGCTTTCCCCGGGCTTCCAGAGGCCATTTGGCGTGCCTGCAGGTGTTACCAAACGTCTTTTGAACGCTGTTTAATGGATGAAAAGTAGCTGCAGACCAATGCTGGTAAGCGCAAGTAGCTCCTGATTTGATAGCACCAAAAATACCGCGCAGAGCGTCTACGGTACTTTTTACCCTCCATCGGGCAACCCTTTTGCCGCCAGATGGGCCACCAGCAGCCTGGCCGCCGCCGACAAACCCGCCTCATCCCGAAAGCAGATGGCAAAGCGCCGGCGGGCCCAGGGGTCGGCGAGCGGCATCACACGCAGCCCATAGGTGGCGGCATAAGGCTCAGCCACCTCGCGCGGCACCACGCTGATGGCCAGGTTGGCGCGCACCACGCGCAAGGCGGCCTCGAAGTTGGACACGATGACGCGGTGGACAACGACCTTGCCCTTGAGCGCTGCAGCCCGCAAGAGCAGCACCTGCACAGCACTGTGCGCGGGAAGGCTGACATGCTCGAAATCCAGCGTCTGCTCAAAGTGCAGGGTTTTCTCGCCTGCCAGCGGGTGCGACGGGTGGGTCACGATGGCCAGGTGGTCGGTGCGGTAGCTGCGCGACTGCAGGCCGCTCAGGTCGGCAGCGTCCCAGCAAATGCCGACCGAGGCCACACCCTCCTTGATGCCGCGAATCACATCGGGGCTGACGCGCTCTTCCATGTCGACCTGGATGTCATGGTGCGCCGGCTCCTGCAAAAAAGCCGCCACGTCGTCGGCCAGCGACTCGGCCATGACAGAAGCCGTGGCCAGGATGCGCACCTGGCCGCGCACGCCCTGGGCATAGGCGGCCATGTCGCGTTCAATGCGCTCGGCGCTGGCCAGCATGGTGCGCGCGTGCTCCAGCAGGCTTTCGCCAGCAGGTGTGGGCTCCACACCGCGGCGGCGCCGCACCAGCAGCGGCGTGCCGACGGTGTCTTCGAGCTGGGCCAGCCGCTTGCTGATGGCCGAGCCGACGATGTTGGCCTGCTCGGCCGCGCGGGCAATGCTGCGCGCATCACACACTGCCGCGAACAGCCGCAGCGTGGTCATGTCGAGGTCTCTCATGGGCGGCTCCTGGGTACACGTACAACTCGCCTGGAAAAGCGGCGCAGATTTGATATTCCCAATCGGAACGTCAGTGCTTCCAAAATTGACCAATCAAACCCTTTGGGAAATTCTAAACTGCAGCTGCGCCCCGAAAATGAACAGACGACAACGGAGACAACAGTGAACCTGCCTTCAAGGCCTGCCCTCCCCCGGCAGGCAACGATCCGTGAAGTCGGCCTGCGTGACGGCCTGCAAAGCATTGCCGCCGTGATGCCGACCGCGCACAAGCTGGAGTGGATCCAGTCGGCCTACGACGCCGGCCAGCGCGAAATCGAGGTTGGCTCTTTTGTGCCGGCGCGCCTGCTGCCGCAGCTGGCCGACACCGCCGGGCTGGTGGCCTTTGCCAAAACACTGCCCGGCCTGGTCACATCGGTGCTGGTGCCCAACCTCAAGGGCGCCGAACGCGCCATCGAAACCGGCGCCGACCTGATGCTGCTGCCGATTTCGGCCAGCCACGCCCACAGCCTGGCCAACCTGCGCAAGACGCCCGATGAGGTGGTCGAGGAAATCGCCCGCATCCGCGAACTGCGTGATGCGTCGGGCTCGCCCATCGTGATCGAAGTCGGCATGAGCACGGCCTTTGGCTGCACGCTGCAGGGCCGGGTCGAGCCGTCCGAGGTGCTGCGGCTGCTGCGCGCCGTGCTGGACGCCGGTGCCGACCGCGTGGGCCTGGCGGACACCGTAGGCTATGCCGACCCGGAAATGGTGCGGCTGTTGTTTGAGCAGGCTTTTGAGGTGGCCGGTGAGCGGCTTGACTGCGGCCACTTTCATGACACCCGCGGACTCGGCATGGCCAATGTGTATGCCGCGCTGCAAACCGGCGTGACGCGCTTTGACGCCTGCCTGGCCGGCATAGGCGGCTGCCCGCATGCGCCCGGCGCCAGCGGCAACGTGGCCACCGAAGACCTGGCCTATATGCTGGCCAGCATGGGCATTGAAACCGGCATTGACTTTGACAAGCTGATGGCGCTGCGCACCCGGGTGGCGGGCTGGCTGGAAGGCGAAACCCTGCACGGCGCGCTGTGGCGTGCGGGCCTGCCCAAAACCATGCGCCTATCTGCTGCCTCCGCTGCCGCTGCGGCCTGAACTATTTTTCTTCCGGAACACTRCATGCAACCCATCCCCGAATCCACCACCCCACAGCCGCTGGCCGGCTTGCGCGTGGTGGAGTTCACCCACATGGTCATGGGCCCCACCTGCGGCATGGTGCTGGCCGACATGGGCGCCGAAGTCATCAAGGTCGAGCCCATCGACGGCGACCGGACCCGCCGCCTGCTGGGCGCCGGCTCGGGCTTCTTTCCGCTCTTTAACCGCAACAAGAAAAGCATCGGCATTGACCTGCACGACCCGGTGGGCGCCGAAGTGGCGCGCAAGCTCTGCGCCAGCRCCGACGTGGTGGCCGAAAACTTCAAGCCCGGCACCATGGCCAAGTACGGCCTGGACTACACCGCGCTCAGCGCCGTCAACCCGCGCATCATTTACATCAGCCACAAGGGCTTTTTGCCCGGCCCCTATGACCACCGCACCGCACTCGATGAAGTGGTACAGATGATGGGCGGCCTGGCCTACATGACGGGCCGGCCCGGTGACCCGCTGCGCGCCGGCACCAGCGTCAACGACATCATGGGCGGGCTCTTCGGCGCCATCGGTGCGCTGGGCGCGCTGATCCAGCGCGGCATTAGCGGCAAGGGCATGGAAGTGCAGTCGGCGCTGTATGAAAACAATGTCTTCCTGATGGGCCAGCACATGCTGCAGTACGCCATGACGGGCAAACACCCGGCCCCCATGCCCGCGCGCGACAACCCCTGGGCCGTGTACGACGTGTTCACGGTACGGGACGGTGAACAAATCTTCCTGGCGGCCGTGAGCGACGCGCAGTGGCAAACCTTTTGCACCGTGCTGGGGTTTCCCGACCTCAAGGCCGACCCCTCGCTGGCCACCAACAACCAGCGCGTGGCGGTGCGCCCCGCCCTGCTCAAGGACCTTGCGGCGCGGCTGGCCCCGCGCAGCGCCGGCGAGCTTTCAGCCATGATGGAAAAAGCCGGCCTGCCGTTTGCCCCTATCCGCAGGCCCGAAGACCTGTTCGACGACGAGCACCTGCTGGCCACCGGCGGCCTGGCCGACGTGCGCCTGCCCGATGGCCCCAAGGCCGGCCAGATGGTAAAAACCACGCTGTTCCCCATCACCATGCAGGGGGAGCGCCTGGGGGTTCGCCTGCACCCGCCCACGCTGGGTGAGCACACCCGCGAGCTGTTGGCAGGCCTGGGCTACAGCGCAGGTGAAATGGATGACCTGCACCGGCAAGCGGCAGTCAGTTGAGGCAGTGAGTTGAACCTGCCGGCCGATTTGCGCGACTCACGACAACGAAGGAGACAAAATGACCCCCAAGATGAAGATGATCCGCAGTACCGATACCTCAGCCTTGAGCAACAAACCCGCAACCCGGCGCCAGGCTCTCCGGGGGCTGGGCACCCTTTTTGCCGGCGGCGCCTTTCTGGCATCGCCACGCAGATTGCTGGCCCAGACCACCGACAAGGTGGTGCGCTTCATCCTGCCGGTGGGCGCCGGCTCGGGCGTGGACACCATCGTGCGAACGGCCAGTGTTGCGCTGGGCAAGGYGCTGGGCAACCCGGTGGTGATTGAAAACCAGYCCGGCGCAGGCGGCATTGTCGGCACGTCCGCGCTTGTGAAGGCTGCCCCCGACGGCATGACGCTGAGCGTGGTGTCCAACAACCACGTGATCTACCCCAGCGTGTACAAGTCGCTGCCGTTCGACCCGGTGGCGGACATCACGCCCATCACCGTCATTGGCACCACGCCGATGGTGCTGGTGGTGAACCCCGCCAAACTGCCAGCCATCAATGTGAAAGAACTGGTCGCCCTGCTCAAGGCTAAACCCGATGCCTACAACTATGCGTCGTCGGGCAACGGCACCATCCTGCACCTGGCCGCGCAGATGTTTCTGGACGAAGCACAGGTCAAGGCCAAACACATTCCCTACAAGGGCGTAGGCCCCATGGTTGCCGACATGATCGGCGGGCAGGTGGACATGGGCGTGCTGGCGCTCCCTGCCGTGCAGGCGCACCTGAAGAGCGGCGCCTTGCGCGCCATCGGTGTGGGCGGCAGCGCCCGTTCACCCGCGGCGCCCGACATTCCGACCATTGCGGAACAAGGCCTGCCCAACTACAACATGGAAGGCTGGTTCGCGGTGATAGGCCCCGCGAAGCTGCCGGCGGCCGACGTCAAACGCATCCACGACGCGGTGGTTGCCGCCTATGCCACGCCCGAAGTGAAGGAAGCCATGCTCAAGCAGGGCAACACCATCAACCCCGGCAGCCCGGAAGCCGCCGCGCAGTACTTTCGCAGTGAACTGGTGAAGTACGCGCAGCTGGTGAAAAAGGCGGGCGTCGAACTGCAGTAAGGCACACACACAGGCGGCCGCCCTGCTGTTCATCACAACGGGACGGCCCTGAATTTGCTATGGTTTTAATAGCTGCTTGCGCCCGTCAATAAAGCGCCAGGCAGCAATTTTGCAATCAACCCGCCCTGGCATGCCTACAGCTTGGCGATGGACACTTCGGTCGACTTGACCAGTGCCACCACCTCACTGCCGACGGCCAGCTCGAGCTGGTCGACCGACCGCGTGGTGATGACGGAGGTGACGATGCCCCAGGGCGTTTCGACGTCGAGTTCAGACACCACGTCACCGCGGATGATTTCTTTCACGCGGCCGCGGAACTGGTTGCGGACGTTGATGGCTTGGATGGACATAAAGGTTCTCCTGGAACTTGGGTAAAAACGTTGAACTGAAAATCGATGAATTCAGTGGCCTGAATTCAGCACCGGCGGGCGGCTCAGCTCAGACGCTACATCGCACCCGCGAAAAATGCACAGGCTCAAAGCCCGTGGTGGCCGGCATCCGGAAGCTTTCCGCCAACAGCGTCAGCACCGCATCGTCCAGACGCACGGTGATCTCGGGCCCCACTTCATAGCGCTTGTCGGCCGACTTCGGCACCTGCGAATCGGTGGCATATACGCCCGGCAGGATGTGGCGGGCCGCCAGCGCCTGCAGCACCGGGCGCAGGGCGTAGTCCATCGCCAGCATGTGGTGGGGGCTACCGCCGGTGGCCAGTGGCAGCACGGTTTTTTCCTTCAGCGCCGTTTGCGGCAGCAAGTCAAGCAGCACCTTGAGCAGGCCGCTGTAAGCCGCCTTGTAGACCGGCGTGGCCACCACGATCGCACGCGCGCGGGCAATCTGGTCAATCGCCTTGACGATGGCCGGATGGCCCCACTCAGCCAGCAGCAAGGCCTGGGCCGGCAGCTCGCGGATGTTCAACCGGTCGACCACCACGCCGCCCCGCAGGGCCAGCCTGTCGCTGACGGAGTCAAGCAGCGCCGCCGAGCGGGACTGTTCGGAAGGACTGCCGGCAATCAGCAATACGGATTGTTGCGAGGACATTATTTGTGGAGCTCTCTGAGTTGCATTGATTACCAAGCGGCGTGTGCCAGCTCTCCCATTCCAGTGCCGGCGCGGAACCGGCTCAGCCGGGCCGCAGCGGGCGCCCCCTTGGGGGGAGGCGGCCAGAGGCCGCTTCGGGGGGGCCTATTTCCTGGTATAGATCTGGTCGAACGAGCCGCCGTCGGCGAAATGCTCTTTATCAGCCTTGGCCCAGCCGCCGAAGGCCTGGTCGATGGTGAACAGGTTCAGCTTGGGAAACTGCTTGGCGTACTTGGCAATGGCTCTTTGCGAAACGGCCGGGCGGTAGAAGTTCTTGCCGGCAATGTCCTGGCCTTCTTCAGAGTAGAGGTACTTCAGGTATTCCTCGGCCACAGCACGGGTGCCCTTCTTGTCGACGTTCTTGTCGACCACGGCAACGGCGGGCTCGGCCAGGATGCTCAGGGAAGGCGCGACCACGTCAAACTTGGCGCCGAATTCTTTTTCGAGCAAATACGCTTCGTTTTCCCAGGCGATCAGCACGTCGCCCTGGGCACGCTGGG
>NZ_JBFUCA010000147.1:0-8708 GCF_056405475.1 Polaromonas sp. P1_G4 | reverse complement strand
GGCGTAGGCAGTTTTGCCATTCAGTTGGCCAAGCACCTGGGCGCCACCGTCGCCACGACGACCAGCACGGGTAATGTCGCGCTTGTGAAGAGTCTGGGCGCGGACGTCGTGATCGACTACAAGACGCAGGATTTCGAGGCCGTCTTGCGCGACTACGACGTGGTGCTGAACAGCCAGGACGGCAAGACGTTGAAGAAGTCACTGCGCGTGCTTAAGCCCGGCGGGAAACTCATCTCCATCTCCGGCCCACCCGATCCCGCATTCG
This sequence comes from Polaromonas sp. P1_G4, assembly GCF_056405475.1. Lineage (NCBI taxonomy): Bacteria > Pseudomonadati > Pseudomonadota > Betaproteobacteria > Burkholderiales > Comamonadaceae > Polaromonas > Polaromonas sp. P1_G4. The sequence goes on along the minus strand of NZ_JBFUCA010000147.1, from coordinate 8,443 downwards.
GCAAGGAAAGCAGTGCTCCTGCATTCGTAAAGCTCGTGATGCGCATGCTGAGTTCAGGCATCCGGCGCAGGGCAAAGAGCCGCGAAGTTGACTACGCGTTTCTCTTCATGAAGGCAAGTGGCAGCCAACTGCGCGAGATCACGCGGCTCTTCGATGCTGGTGCTATCCGTCCGGTGATGGACCGGGTCTTTCCGTTCGAGGCAACCAACGAGGCCTTGGCCTACGTCGAGGCGGGCCATGCAAAAGGCAAGGTCGTCATCAAGGTCAAGTGAACCTGTTTTCCCTAATCTGCTTTTCCCACCCACTGGAGTTTTCTCATGCAAATCAAAAACGCTGTTGTTCTCGTCACCGGCGCCAATCGCGGCATCGGCCTGGCATTCGCGCGCGAGCTGCTCGCCCGCGGTGCCCGCAAGGTCTACGCGGCCGCTCGCGACCCCGCCACCATCACCCTGCCCGGTGTTCAGGCTTTAAAGCTCGACGTCACCAAGCCTGAAGACGTAGCGGCCGCCGCAGCGCTGGCGCCGGATGTCACGCTGGTAATCAACAATGCCGGCATTGCCCAGCGGGGTGGCTTTCTGGCGGCCGACAGTGAAGACACCACCCGGCGCATCTTCGAGACCAACGTCTACGGCGTACTGCGCATGAGCAAGGCCTTCGCGCCGGTTCTCAAAGGCAACGGCGGCGGTGCCCTTCTCAATGTGTTGTCGGTGGCCTCGTGGGTGAACGGCGGTGAGCTGGCAGCTTATTCGGCCAGCAAGTCGGCGGCCTGGTCGCTCACCAATGCCTTGCGCAGTGAACTCGCGGCGCAAAAGACGCAGGTGCTGGGGCTGCACATGGCCTATGTCGATACCGACCTCACGCGCGGCTTCGAGGTTCCGAAGTCCAGCCCTGAAGACATCGTCAAGCGTGCGCTCGACGGACTCGAATTGGGGGTTGATGAAGTGCTGGCCGATGAAATCACCCAACATGTCAAAGCCGGGATGACGGCGGCCAGGCCCAGCTACCTTCCGCAGGCATCCTGACTTCGAAATCTGGCCGGACCATCTGCGCCAGCAGGTTGTGACAGATGCCATTGCCACGCCAACACGCGGGTGGCGACTCCACTTTCTATGGCTGGAAGTGAGGTACGAGGCTGTTGTATAACCCTGCCAGCCGGGCGGCGCGGTTCTGCATCCGCGTCCTCTCGGCCGCTCGCACCTCGAATACGTCAGTCACCTCTGGTGCACAAAATATTTTCGCCGCTTCGCCCGGGTCGCAGGCCAGCCAGGCCAGCCGGGCTGCGCCCAGCGATGGGCCAACCTCGGCATCCGCGTGCCGGACCACCTGCAGGCCGGTAGCGTCGGCCAGCATCTGAGCCCAATAGGCATTGCGCGAGCCGCCGCCGATCAGGCTGACGCGCGCAAGGCCAGGCTGAACCGACTGCAGCGCGGCAATCCCCTGCGCCATGCCCAGGCACACACCCTCGAGGGTGGCATTCACAATGTCTTCGCGCTGCGTGCCTGCGTGCATGCCGAAGAACACGGCTTTGGCATGCGGATTGTTGTGCGGCGTGCGTTCGCCGTTCAGATAAGGCAGGAACAACGGGGTGTCTTCGCGCAGGCCGCGCTGCTCTGCCTGCGCAAGCAGCACGGCCACGTCGCGCTCTCCCAGCAGCCCCGCTGTGAACTCGAGGCACGAGGCGGCCGACAGCATCACGGACATCAGGTGCCAGGCCTCTGGCAACGCGTGGCAGAAGCTGTGCACCGCCTGCTGTGGATTGGCGACAAAAGAGCCGGTGGCCACGAACACTACACCGGACGTTCCCAGGGACAGCATCGCTTCACCCGGGTTCACCACACCAGCGCCCAGGGCGCCTGCTGCGTTATCGCTGGCACCGGCTACCACCGGCACTTCGCGCAAGCCCCAATGCTGCGCGACCTCTGGCAGCAGAGTGCCGGTGACCTCCGGGCCTTCGTGCAACCTGGGCATGTGCGCGGTAGACAGGCCGCAAGCGGCCAGGAGTTCGTCACTCCATGCGCGCCTGCCCACATCCAGCCACAGTGTGCCGGACGCGTCGGACAGGTCGGTCGCATAGTCGCCGGTCAGACGCCAGCGCAACCAGTCCTTGGGCAGCAGTACTTGCCGCACCCGGTCGAACACGCCGGGCTCGTGTTTGGATACCCAAAGCAGCTTGGGCGCCGTGAAACCCGGCATCATCAGGTTGCCGGTGATCTGACGTGACCGCGGCACCGCCCGCTCCAGTTCCGCGCATTCCGCCGCCGCCCGGCCGTCGTTCCAGAGGATGGCCGGCCGCAGAACCTCACCGCGCCCATCCAGCAGGGTCGCGCCGTGCATCTGCCCGGTCAGGCCGACGGCCTCGATCTCGCCGCCTGCGTGGCCACCGCGCCGCAATTCCTGCAACGCGGCACCCACGGCTGCATCGCACGCACGCCACCATTCCGAAGGATGCTGCTCGCGCCACAAGGGCCGGGGTGCATCCACCGACAGCGGCGCGGAGCCGCTGGCCACCAGGCGGTGGCCGCGGTCCAGCACGACCGCCTTGACACTGGAGGTGCCCAGATCAATGCCCATGAACATCGGTCAATCCTCGAACGGCGTCCACTTGGCCGTGCTGGCCGCAGACTGCACCACCTTCTCGATGAACCGCACACCGCGGGCGCCATCTTCGAGGCGGGGATAGTCGGCGTCCAGCGGATTCGGTGTATTGCCAGATTGCAGCGCGCGGATGTGCGCAGCCACTCCCAGGTAGACATTGGCAAAGGCTTCGATAAAGGCCTCGGGGTGCCCCGTGGGCAAGCGTGTCGCTCGGCGGGCTGCCTCACCGAGCCACGGCGAGCCCCGCGTCAGCATGCGGGCCGGGCCGTCGATGGGAGCATGCAGCAGCCGGTTGGGCTCCTCCTGGCGCCAATCCAGCGTACCGGTGGTGCCGAACACGCGCAGCCGCAGGTCGTTTTCGCAACCCACCTCGATCTGCGACGCGATCAGCACGCCCCTGGCGCCGTTCTTGAACCGCAGCAGGACATTGCCGTCGTCGTCAAGGCGCCGGCCCGGCACGAAGATGGTGAGGTCCGCGCAGATGCTTTCCAGCTCCAGGCCCGTCACCGTCGCCACCAGGTTCTCCGCGTGCGAGCCGATGTCGCCGATGGCGCCGGCCACGCCGCTGCGCGCCGGGTCCGTCCGCCAGTCGGCCTGCTTCTGCCCGCTTGCCTCCAGGTGGGTGGCAAGCCAGCCCTGGTTGTATTCGACGATGACCTTGCGCACCACGCCGATCGCGCCGCGCGCAACCATGTCACGCGCCTCGCGCACCATGGGATAGCCCGTGTAGTTGTACGTGACACCGAAGATGGAGCCGCTGCGCTTGACAACCCGAACGAGCTCGGCGGCCTCCTCGCTGCTATGGACCAGCGGCTTGTCACACACCACATGGATGCCCGCCTCGGCGAACGCGCGGGCGACGGGGAAATGCACATGGTTGGGCGTGACGATGGAGATGAAGTCGATGCGCTCGTCCTTGCTGCGCCGCAGTTCGCCTTCCAGCAGGTCTTCCCAGCGGCCGTGGTTGCGTTCATCCCGCAGGCCGAGGTCGCGGCCTGACGCGCGCGCGCGCTCGGCATCGGACGACAGTGCACCGGCCACCAGCTCCATCTGCCCATCCAGCGCCATGGCCTTGCGGTGTACAGCACCGATGAAAGCACCCTGCCCGCCGCCCACCATCGCATAGCGCAGTTTTCTCATGAGCCCGCCATCCCGCCCTGCTTGGCCTTGTCGAACACGGCGTCGAACGCTCCCGCGGCCGGCTTGAAGTCCAGCCGCTTGCTGTAGGCCGCGCTTTCAGTAGCGCCGTGCACGCGGTCCATGCGGCTGTCCTCCCACTCGACGCTCAGCGGTCCGTTATAGCTCACGTCGTTGAGCGCAACGATGATGGATTCGAAGTCGATCTGCCCGCGCCCGACACTGCGAAAGTCCCAGTGGCGGCGCGCGTCACCGAAATTGGTGTGCCCGCCGAAGACCCCCACAGTGCCGTCGCCCCGGCCCCACCACACGTCCTTCATGTGCACGTGATAGATGCGGTCGCCGAATGTCCGGATGAACTTGACATAGTCCACGCCCTGGTAGCCCAGGTGGCTGGGGTCGAAGTTGAAACCGAAACGCTTGTGACCTCCCACGGCTTCGATGGCGCGCTGCGCCGAAGCGATGTCGAAGGCGATTTCCGTGGGGTGCACTTCCAGCCCGAAATTCACGCCACACTGCTCGAACACATCGAGGATGGGTTTCCACCGGTTGGCAAAGTCGACGAAGCCCTTGTCCCAATACTCCTGCGAAGTGGGCGGAAACGCGTACAGCGAATGCCAGATGGACGAGCCGGTGAAGCCCGTCACCACCTTCACGCCCAGCTTGGCGGCGGCACGCGCGGTGTCCTGCATTTCCCGCGCGGCGCGCTGCCGCACGCCTTCCGGATCGCCGTCCCCCCAGACTTGCGGCGACAGGATGGCCTTATGCCGCTCGTCGATGAGGTCGCAGACCGCCTGGCCCACCAGATGGCTGCCGATCGCAAAACAGCGCAAGCCGTGCTGTTCCAGCAGATCGCGCCGGTCCTGCACGTAGCGATCGCTCGCCAGGGCCTCCTGCACATCGAAATGGTCGCCCCAACATGCCAGTTCCAGGCCGTCGTAGCCCATGCTGCGTGCCAGGGGTGCCAGCTCCTTGAGAGGCAGGTCCGCCCATTGCCCGGTAAAAAGAGTGACAGGTCTTGCCATGGCTGCCTCAGAACGGGGAGTCGGGGAAGTAGTACTGCTTGGCGTTTTCCCTGGTCACCAGCACCGACGGGATGATGGTGGTGGCCGGCAGCTTCTCGCCCTTCACACGTGCGGCGGCCGTGAGCTTCATCGCGTCGGCAATCATGGCGGGCGAGTAGGTGACGTCGGCCGTCACGATCTTGTCGCCGTCCATGACTTTCTTGATGTAGTCCTTGGAACCCGCGCCGCCCAGCACGAGCTTGACATCGGTTCGCTTGGCCTGCGCGATTGCCTTTTGCACGCCAACCGCCATGTCGTCGTCCGAGGCCCAGACGGCGTCGATCTGCTTGAAACGGGTCAGGTAGTCCTGCATCACTTTGAAGGCATCGTCGCGGTTCCAGTTGCCGTGCTTGGCATCCAGAACCTTGATGTCTGGATAGTTCTTCATCACAGCCGTGAACGCGTCCACGCGCTGGTTGTCGATGACCGTGGGAATGCCCCGCAGTACTACGACATTACCCTTGCCGCCCAGGGCTTTGGCCATGTACTCCGCCGATACCTTGCCGAAGCCGGGGTTGTCGCCGGCAACGTAGGCGTCCTGCGCATTTGCATCCGTCAGGCCGCGGTCGACAACCGTGACGTACACGCCTTTGCCCTTGACCTGCGCGACCGGTTGCGTGAGCGGCGCCGACTCGAATGGCAGGATCACGAGGGTGTCGATCTTGTTGGCCGTTTGCAAGTCCTGTACCTGGTTCGCCTGTTCCGCAGCAGACCCGGCCGTCTTGATGGTGACTTTCAGGCCCGGGTACTGCTTTTCCAGTTCGGACTTGGTCCGGTTGGCCCAGTACACGACCCCGCCTGTCCAGCCGTGCGTGGCGGCCGGTATCGATACGCCGATGTGTGGCTTGCCCTGGGCCATGGCGGAGGGTGCCGCACCCAGCGCCGCGAGAACTGTGGCGCCTGCGGCCATCAGACTTATCAATGATTTCATGGTTTGTCTCCTTATGTTGTGAGAAACGGCAGCCTTGCCACCTGTGGGGAACCGGTTACTTGCGCCCGCGCTGGAAGAACGCGACGGCGATGATCACGAAGCCCTGCACCGCCGCGTTCAGGTACACACTGATGATGCTGGTCAGGTTGAGGATGTTGCCGATCACCGAGAGCAGCACAGCACCGATTACGGTGCCGGTGATGCCGCCGGCACCGCCACGCAAGGCAGTGCCTCCGACGATGACCGCAGCGATGGCTTCCAGCTCCCACAGCAGCCCGGTACTCGGCGAGGCCGAACCCAGGCGCGGCACATAGAGCACGGTGGCAATGCCCACGCAGATGCCCAGCAACATGTATGTGAGAACCTTGACGCGGTCCACCTCGACGGCCGCGTAGCGCGCAACCTGCTCGTTGGAACCGATGGCCTGAACGTACCGGCCAAAGGCAGTGCGGTTGAGAACGAGGCCGCCCAGCAATGCGACAGCGGCGAATACCCACACGGGCACCGGCACCCCCAGCCAGCTGCCGTAATACACCGGGCTGTAGACATCGACCAGTGCACTGTCGAGCGTGATGGCGCCGCCGTTGGAGAAGTAGGTCAGGTACGCGCGGAAGATGCCCAGCGTTCCCAGCGTCACGATGAAAGGCTCGATGCGGCCCTTGCTGATGAGCAGCCCGTGGCCCAGGCCGAACAGTGCGCCAAGTACGACGGCGAAGGCCATGCCGGTCACCACGGCCGCCATGGGGTTCCAGCCGGCGCCTGCTGTCGCATTCATCAGCAGGATCGTRCTGCCCGCAATCAGCGCGGCCATGGATCCCACCGAGAGATCGATGCCGCCGGAGATGATGACGAAGCACATCCCCACCGCGATGATTCCGATGAAAGCCGTGCGGGTGAGCACGTTCATCGCATTGTCGAGGCTGGCGAAGTTCTCGTTGAGAATCGCACCCGCGATGCACATAAGTGCCAACCCGGCCAGTGGCCCGGCTCCCGTAAAAGAGGGCCATTTTCGCAGTGCCGGTCTGGCGACAGGCGCTGGAGCGGCGGCGGTATCAGTGGGTTCCAGTTGCATGGGCAATCAACAGTTCTTCGGACAGCTGATCCTGCGCGAGCTCGGCAGCGAGCCTTCCCTGGCGCATCACAAGGACGCGATGACATAACCCGATCAGCTCGAGCAGCTCGGAGGACACGACGATGATCCCGCGGCCTTCGCTGGCCAGCCGCTGGATCAGGAAATAGATATCGCGCTTGGCGCCGACGTCAACTCCTCGCGTCGGTTCGTCCAGCACCACGACTTTGGGATCAGGCTGTAACACCCGCGCGAGCGCCAGCTTCTGCTGGTTGCCGCCGGACAGTGCGGAAGCCGGTATGTCGGAGCGTTGCGTGCGGATGCCAAATGCCGTGGTCGCGGCCACGAGGGCTGCCTGTTCCCGCTGCGGATCGAGCAGCGGCTTCGCATAACGCTCCAGCGCCATCAGCGTGAGGTTCTGCGCCAGCCCCATGCGCAGGTGCAGGCCACGCGTCTTGCGGTCCTCGCTGAGATATGTGAGACCCAGCCGTGCGGCCGAACGCGGATTGCGCCGCATCCAGGTTTTGTCTGTTACCTGCACAGATTCCGCGCTGGAGGGGCGCAACCCCAGGAGCCCTTCAAACAGCTCGGTCCGGCCCGCACCGACCAGCCCTGCAAAGCCAAGCACCTCCCCGGCGCGCACCTGGAAGCTTGCGTCGTGGCACCACCCGGGTACGGTCAGTCCTTTCACGTCCAGCAGGACGGGCGCGCCGGCCGCCACGGGAAGCCTGCCCGGAAAGAGATCGGCCAGTTCGCGCCCCACCATCAGGCTGGCCATCTGCTGGCGTGTCACGCTCTGCGTGGACCGGCGAGCCACGAATCGCCCGTCGCGCATGACAACCACCTCGTCGGTGATGCGTTCGACTTCGTCCAGCTTGTGGGAAATATAAAGGATGGTGGAGCCTGCCGCTCTCAGTTGCCCGATGAGGGAAAACAGGCGCTCGGTCTCGGAGGGCGTCAATGTGGCGGTGGGCTCGTCCATCACCAGTACGCGCGCGCGCCGGCTGAGCGCGCGTGCGATCTCCACCAGCTGTTTCTCTGCCACGATGAGGTCGCCCACGCGGCGCGCGGGGCTGCAATTCAGGCCAACCTGACGCAATGCGGCGCCCGCCTCCCTGGCCATCAGGTCTTCGTCCAGCAGCCCGTAGCGCTTGCGCTCATGGCCGAGGAATATGTTCTGCGCAATGGTGAGGTCATCAGCAAGGTTGAATTCCTGATGGATCATCACCACACCGGCCGCTTCGGCCTCGCGCGGCCCCTTGAAACGTACGACATGCCCGCCCACCTCCACCACGCCTTCGCTGGCGGCCTCGTAGCCGGCCAGGATTTTCATCAGCGTCGACTTGCCGGCGCCGTTTTCTCCAAGCACCCCGTACACCCGGCCAGGTGCGAGTTCAAAACTGACCCCATGCAGTACCTGCACGGGGCCGAAGCTCTTGCTCACGTCTTTGAAGCCGACCGTCAAACTCACTGAGTGCTCCTGCGTTCGGTTCTTCRGGCCGCGCCGGCGAAGATCGCGGCATTGACCCGGTTTTCCAGCCACTCCTGACGGCCGCTCACAGGCTTGGGCCGAAGATCGTTGACGAAGGCATGTTCGGCGAGCTGGCTGAGGCTCATGTCGCCCGTGATGATGCGCCGCCCCAGTTC
>NZ_JBFUCA010000146.1:0-12688 GCF_056405475.1 Polaromonas sp. P1_G4 | reverse complement strand
GGGGATTTCTGGTTGCTATTGTTTTAATAGCTGCTCGCGCAATTACTGATTGGGCAAATGGCCTTTTTTATGCTTAAAACCGCCTTAAAAATGACCCCGCAAAGGATTCTGGCGTGTCGCACAGCGTTTTTTGCCCCTGCACAACAACCTGCCAGCCGTCACGCGCATGACTGACCAGGAATCGCTGCTTGCCGCTATCCACGAGGAAGTGGTCTTGCAGGCCTACAACCCGGCCTGGCCCCAGCAGTTTGTGGCTGAGCGGGACCGCCTGCTTGCGCTCTCCCCCCAGCTGCCGGCCCGCCTGATCGACATCCAGCACATCGGCAGCACGGCCGTGCCCGGCCTGGCGGCCAAACCGGTGATTGACATGCTGGCCGGTGTGGAATCAATCGCGGCGGCTGAAGCGCTTCTGGCGCCGCTGTGCGCCAACGGCTACACGACCTCCGCTGAATTCAATGCCTCGCTGTCTGACCGCAAATGGCTGATGCGCTGGGCAGAGGGGCGGCGCACGCATCACCTGCACCTGGTGGTGCACGGCGGCGAGGTGTGGGCGCAGCGCCTGCGTTTTCGCGACGCCCTGCGTTCGGACCCGGCGCTGGCGGCGCGCTATGCCGCGCTCAAGGCGGAACTGGCGGCCAGGCACCCGGGTGACCGCGAGGCCTATACCGATGCCAAAGCCGCGTTTGTGAACGCGGCCAGCTAAGGCTGAGCCGCCCTGCTTCCTACTATTAAGCCGCTGAATCAACCCGCTAGACCTGTACTGAACGCCCTATTCACGCTTGGCAAAACAGGCTTCGGTGGTAAATTCAAACCCGTTCAAGCAGGAGAGCGCTGCCCCACAAGGCAGCCACCGAAGGCGCAAACTTCCATAATCGCTCAGGTCCCGTACTGCCCGGAACACACAGCCGTCTGGAGAGACGCCGCACGCAAGGTGCAGCGCACCGAAGGAGCAAAGCCGAAGCTTGTCATCGACATCAAAGCAGCGGCTGAATCTCTCAGGTAACAAGGACAGTGGAAGCGGCCGCAAGCATGTGATGGCTTGGCGGTTGCCACGTTTCTTTTTGATTCAAGCACCCCAAGGCATTGCACTTGCGCAACTGCAATGTTCTGCTTGAATGAAAAGGAATCGTCATGAAAGTCATGGTTTTGGGAGCTGGTGTCACGGGTATCACCACGGCCTGGTATTTGGCGCAACGCGGCCATGAAGTAACGGTGGTGGAGCGCCGCAACGCGGCCGCGATGGAAACCAGTTTTGCCAACGGCGGGCAAATATCGGTGAGCCATGCGGAACCCTGGGCCAACCCGGGCGCGCCGCTCAAGGTCTTGCAATGGCTGGCGCGTGAAGATGCGCCTCTGCTCTTCAGGCTGCGCGCCGATGTGAACCAGTGGCTGTGGGGGCTGGAGTTTTTGCGCAACTGCACGCCCGCGCGTACGGCACAAAACATCAAGCAGATCGTGAACCTGGGCATGTACAGCCGCGGCGCGCTGCAAAAACTGCGCGCCGAGCTGGGCCTGCTGTACAACGCGCAGACCAAGGGCATCCTGCACTTCTATACCAGCCAGGCCGAGTACGACGCGGCGCAGGAGCCCGCACGCATCATGCGCGAGCACGGCTGCGAGCTCGACATGAAGACGGCCGACGAATGTGTGGCGATTGAGCCCGCACTGGCGCAATGCCGCGGCAGCATCGTGGGCGGCAGCATGACACCCAGCGATGAATCGGGTGACGCCCGCGCTTTTACCGCCGCGCTGGCTGCGCGTTGCGAGCAGGCCGGTGTGAAATTTTTGTACAACACCACGGTGCTGGGCCTGGACGCCGCGCAGGGGCAGCTCAATGGCGTGCAGGTGGCGATGGGCAGCGGCGAGGCCGGCGGCAAGGTCGAGATGCTGAAAGCCGATGCGTATGTGATGTGCCTGGGCGCCTTCAGCGCGCAGTGGGCCAAGGTGCTGGGGCAAAGCCTGCGCATCTACCCGGCCAAGGGTTACTCGGTCACGCTGCCAGTGATCAACGAAGCCGCTTCCTATCAGGTCAGCCTGACGGATGACGAATACAAGCTGGTGTTCTCGCGCTTTGGCAACCGCTTGCGCATTGCCGGCACGGCCGAGCTTAATGGCTACAACACCGAGCTGAACCTGGTGCGCTGCAACGCCATCGTGCGCCGTGTAAAACAACTCTTTCCCGACATGACGGACGGCGAAGGCGCGCAGTTCTGGACGGGCCTGCGGCCGGCCACACCGAGCAATGTGCCTTACATCGGCAAAAGCAAGGCCTCCAATGTCTTCCTCAACACGGGCCACGGCACGCTGGGCTGGACGCATGCCTGCGGCTCGGGCGCGGCGATTGCGGACATCGTGAGCGGGCGCGTGCCGGAAGTCGACTTTGCATTTACGGGGATGGCGGCGCCGGGGCGTGTGATGGCGTTGCCGGGGATGGCAAAGGCCTGAACCCGCGCCGCCGCAAGCGCCCGCGAGAAGAGACGCGCAAGTTTGGGCGTCTCACCCTTTTCTGCTCAAAACCGCCAGCCAAGCCCCACACCCAACAACATCGGGTCGGCCTTGAACGTGCCGATGTTGGCGCCGCCCGCGGACACGTCGGTGCGGATGTAGACCTTCTTCAGGTCGAAGTTCAGGGACAGCTGCTTGCCGAGGGGAATGTCCACGCCGACCTGCAGCGCCGGGCCCCAGCTGCTGCGTTTGATGTCCACGCCAGCCGGCAGGCTGACCGCACTGAAGCGGGTGTAGTTGACGCCCGCGCCGACATAGGGCTTGAAGGCGCCCGCACCCAGCGAGTCGAAGTGGTATTGCGCCATCAGCGTGGGCGGCAGGTGCTTGAAGCTGCCGATGGCGGTGCCGCGGGACGACAGCGTGTGCTTTTGCGGAACCGTCAGCACCAGCTCGACTGCGAAGTTGGGGTTGAGGAAATAGCTGATGTCGAACTCCGGCATCCACTTGTTGTTGATGGCCAGCCCGAGGCCGGTGCTGTCACCGTTGGCGCTGTCCAGGTGGACGGCGCGCGCTCGGACCAGCCAGGGGCCTTCAGCGGTTTGGGCAAAAGCGGCACCCGACAAAAGGGTGCAGAGGGCAGCGGCGGCAATGATTTGCTTTTTCATGGGTAAGTAACAGAAGAGACGGGAACATTCCCGTCATTGATTGGAGCCGTACGGCCCGTTGGGCGGCTTGATCTGGCGCAAATGCGGCCCAGCCGTCAACGCAATCAGCGCAAACCTTGCGGCAGCTCAAATAGGGGTAGCGCCTTCGGTGGCTGGCGGGCGCCCGGATCCTGCGTGTCGGCGCGCACTACCTCCGCGGTCACGACCAACAACACCTGCAGCATCTGCACGGACACGGTAATATCGCCCTCCGTTCATCAGCCGCTTGCCGCCATGACATCACCCGCCACCACGCCCCCCGACGGTCTTCCCACCTACAGGCTCCTTACCGGCCCGGATGACGCGAGCTTTTGCCGCCGGGTGAGTGAGGTGCTTGCCATGGGTTACGAGCTTTACGGCTCGCCGGCGGCGACCTTCAATGGCGAGAACGTGATCGTGGCGCAGGCGGTGCTGTGGCCTTCGCTGCGCAAGGCCGGCTGATGAGCCCTGCGCTGCCCCTGAACCCCGCAACGCTCCAGGCCATGGCGGATTTTCCGCGCCAGCTGGAGCAGTTCTACGACGCGATTCCTGAAAGCCACAAGCGCTGGACGCCGCCGTCGTGGGAAGGCATTCCGAGCGAAAACTTCACGGCCCTCGCGCAGATCTGCCACATCAGGGACATCGAGATTGACGGCTATCACGTGCGGTTTCAGCGCACCTTGTCAGAGGCCAGCCCCGTGCTGGAATCACTGGACGGCTACGTGCTGGAAAAGCAACGCGACTACGCGGCCGCTGATGCGCAAGAGGCCATCGCGGCGTTTCGGGCAGCGCGCACCCGGACGATGGCCATGCTGTCGGGCATCACGCCCGGGCAACTTGGCCGTACGGCACCTGGCCGGGCTGCAATGGCTGCTCGGCAAAATCGACGCCTCGCTCGCCGCTTGAGGCGTCCGCCGCCCCCCCCCCCCCGCCGCACAGCACGCGCGTATCCTGAGGCGCAGTATTCGCCGCCGCCCAGGCGCTTACAGGTTGCCAGCGCCATCTTTTCAATGAAAAAACAACAGCCTCTGACGCAGATACGCTGATTTATGTCACGAAGGTATTCATTCGAATGTAACAAAAAGTTCGTTTTGATGCACCGTCATGCACACTGATTGGGCTGGGAACGCGGTTTGTGCGGCCAAGGGCACACAAACCGGCATTCCTGCGTATCGGTTTCATAGACAACTGGAGTGATCAAGATGAAGTTTTATCTGCGCCATGCCGCAATATTGGCCAGCGCCGCTTGCGCCCTGGGTTCAGCAACAGCCCAGACCGACGAGGCAAAGCCTGCACGCAAGGCGAAAGCTGCGGCTGCTACCCCCGCGCCCGAAAAATATTCCGGCCCACGCGAAAAAATGGTCGTGGCCATGCCCAAGACCTATGGCAAGAGCGAAACCATGGCCTTGTGGGGCGACTACTTCAGCCACCTGTCACGCTGCGGAAACATCGACCTGCAAAACGCGCAAGGCGAATCGATGGACAAGACCAGCAACATCGACATCCTCGGTGAAAAAGAGCTGATTGAAGGTATCTCGGCCGGCAAGGTCCAGCTGGCACAGGTCAACCCCGGCCTGGCTGCGCAGTTGGTCACCGCCGGCCAGCCGGCGCCGTTTGGCGTTCCGGGCAACAAGGCCACGGGCCTGCGCAACTCCTACAAACTGATTCTGATCACCCGCATCGACAGCCCGTACAGGGAACCGAAGGACCTGATTGGCAAGAAAATCGCGCACACCACACCCACCTCCAACTCGGGCAACCTCGCGCCGCGCGCGCTGTTCCCGGCGCTGGGCCTGACGCCGGACAAGGACTACGAAGTCGTGTTCTCCAACGGCCACGAGCGCTCCGTCACGGGCGTGATGCATGGTTTTTATCCGGCCGCAGCTGTGGCCAGCGATTTGTACCAGCGCATGGTCGTCAAGGGTGACGTCAAGGGCTCGAGCATTCGCACGATCTGGGAAAGCCCGCCCTTCATGACGGAAACCTGGACCATGAGCAAGGACGTTTCGCCCGAACTGCAGGCACGCGTGAAGAAATGCTCGTTCAGCTACAGCTTCTCGCCCACACTGAAAAAGCAGCTGCCCGGCAACGACACATTCCTGCCCATCAACTTTGATCGCGATTTCGCGACGGTGATGCAGGTCTACCGCGCCAGTCAAAAGAAGTAAGGCCCCCACGGTCGCTCACTTCGTGTAGCTCCCTGCCCCCCGAGGGGGCCGCCCGCCTGCGGTCTGGCAAAGCCGAAAAATTGGTGCACCCCTATCGGGCTCACTGCGTGTAGCCCTTTTCCCCTTGCAGGGGACGGTGCCTGCGGCCCGGCAAAGCCGGTTCCACGGCATCCGCTGGCGTGAAGAGTCCAATGGCGTAACTAACAGGGGTATTCCACCAGCGGGGGCCGAGGGTCCGGCTTCGCCGGCCCCAGGCGCCGCCCCCTCGAGGGGGGAACAGGCTACACGCCAGTGAGCCTGGACGGGGGTGGATCTATTTCAGGCGCTTAGAGGTGGGTGAACCGTCCCCCACAGGCTTTCATCGAGCACCCGCTGCAGGGTGCGGATCAACTGCTCGTTGGAAGTGTGTGCCTTCACTAGTACCGCTTCTGCGCGCTGGCTTTGCTTCGGCTCCACATCGTGCGCAGAAAACACGACCACTGGCGGCACGATGTCCAGTGCTTCAATGGTGTCCAGCAGCCCCCAGCCCGAGCCGTCTTTCAACGTCAGGTCGAGCAGCACCAGGTCGTAGCGGCGGCGCGCAAGCTGGTCGCGTGCCTCGCGCAGCGTGGCGGCAAATTCGAAGGTGGCAAAGTCCTGGGCAATGGCGGCGGCAATGCGCTGTATGTCGAGGTCGTCCTCGACATGCAGAATGCGCGGCCGGCCTTCGGCCATGTTACCGATGGCACGGTGCAAACTGAGGATCAGGAGGTTCTCGTCGATGGGTTTTTCCAGCCATGTTGAAACCGCCAGCGGCTGGGTATTGAACTCGAGCTCGCCTTCTTCAGCATTTGCTGAAACCACCACGATCGGCAGGTCTTTCGTCGCCTCTTCGCGGCGCAGTGCCCGGATCAGGCTGATGCCGTCCTGGTCGGGCAGGTTCAGGTCGACCGTCATGGCAGCGTAGGGCATCAGCATGACTTGCTCCAGCGCCTGCCCTGCGCTGTGCACCATGTCCGAGTCAAAGCCGCCTTTATCAAGCATCAGGTTGATCAGGCGGGCAATGTCGGGATCGTCTTCGCAGACCAGGATGAGCGGCCTGGTCGCTGCGCCGGACCTGATGCTGGTCTGAATCGGCGCCGGCACCGCCTCGGGCAGCTCAAAGAAGAAAACAGTTCCGACGCCGGTTTCCGTCGTGAACCCGATTTGGCCGCCCATCCGCTCCACGATGGCACGCGAGATGTTCAGGCCCAGGCCCGTACCACCCATTTTTCGGGTGTCCGATGTGTCGGCTTGCGAGAATTTCTGAAAGATGCGCTTTCGGAACTCTTCGGGAATGCCGGGGCCGCTGTCGGCGACTTCCACCCGGACCCTGCCGCTCTTGCACAGCAGCCGGACTTCCACACGGGACTGGGCCGGCGCGAATTTCACCGCGTTGGACAACAGGTTGGTAATGACCTGGGTCAGCCTGTCGCTGTCGACGCTGACCCTTACCGCTTCTGCCGGGGCATCCAGAACCAGCTTGACGTTGTGCTGGCCTGCGAAGCCTTCGTTGGCCGTCAGGGCTTGCGTCAGCAAAGGTTGCAGTTCCATCTGCTGGAAGTCAAACCGCATTTTTCCGGATTCGATTTTTTCGCTGTCAAGAATGTCGTTGATCAACCTGATGAGCCGTTCGCAATTGTTGGTAGCGATGCCGACCAGGTTTTTGGCCATGGCCGGCAGCTCACCGGCCACGCCGCCGGCGATCAGGCCCAGTGAGCCGCGAATGGAGGTCAGCGGGGTGCGCAACTCATGACTGACGGTAGAGACAAACTCACTCTTCATGCGGTCAATGCGCTTGAGTTCGGTCACATCGGTGCCCAGCGAGAAGAAGCCGACAACCTTGCCTTCGTCCTCGTTTTCGCCGTAGCGTGGAAAGTACTGCATGACGTAGTCGCGCAGCTGGCCATCCGACGTGGCCTGCGTGCGGTCGTATTGCGCCGCGTAACCAGCGAGCGCCTCTTCAATCTTGCCCCGCTCTTTTTCGTGGAGCTCGTCGCCCATCAGCTCACGCATGGTCTTGCCGTGGATCTGGTCGTGCTTCAGGCCAAGAACTTCTTCGTAGGCAAGGTTATGGAACTGAAAGCGCTGTTCGGCGTCGATATAGGCAATCAAGGCGGGCACGCTGTCCGTGATCTGGCGCAGTTGTGATTCGCTGTCATGCAAGGCGCGGGTGCGCTCCTGCACGGCCTCCTCCAGGCCGCTCACCTGCGCTGCCGCCTGCTGCGCCAGCTCCCATTTGGTGGTCAGCATTCTTGCCAGCTGGCTGACTTCAACCGGATCAAATGGTTTTTTCAGAATCAGGAGGCGATCCCGGGCCTCCAGCCGCGCGAACACATCTTCCCAGGCGTGGTCGGAGTAGGCGGTGCAGATGACGATCTGTACCTTTGGATCAACGCGCCAGAGCCGTTCGATGGTCTCCACACCATCCCAGCCCGGCGGCATGCGCATGTCCACAAAGGCCATGGCATAGGGCCGCCCGGCCCGAACGGATGCCTCGACCTTGTCCAGACCCTCACGTCCCTGGTAGGCCGAGTCCAGCTCAAAGCCATCATCGGACACCGGTGCGGCGTCGCCAAACAACAGGGCTTCGGCATCGTCCAGGTCATGCGCAACCGGTCTGGACGCAAGAATTTTCCGGAAGTCTTCGTGGATGGACGGCATGTCGTCGATCAGCAAAATGCGCCGGTTCTGCAGTTGAGTCATGGCTGGCTCCTGTGTTTTTTCGCATCAGCCGGGCTTTCATCGGGCGAGTGTTGCCGCACAGGCGATGGTATGGTGAAGAAAAATGTGGCACCTTGCCCCACCGCCCCTTCGGCCCAGATACGACCGCCGTGACGGGAAATGATCCGGTGAGCGCTTGCCAGCCCGATTCCCATCCCTGCAAACTCACCCGGTGAATGCAGGCGCTGGAAGGTACCGAACAATTTGTCCGCGTACGTCATGTCAAACCCGACGCCGTTATCACGGACAAAATAAACTGTACTTTCGTTGTCGGGGTGCTGCGCCCCAACCCAGATCTCGGGGGCAGTGGCATGGACGGTGAACTTCCATGCATTGGAAATAAGGTTTTCCATTACCTGGCACAGCAACGCGGAGTCACCCACAGCGACAAGGTTGGGCGTTATGTGGACTTTCACATCCCGCGCGGTATTGCGTTTCTGGCAGTCACCGCGCACGCGCTCGGCTATTGCCGTGAGGTCGACTGTCTCGATCTTCAGGTTGGTACGGGACACCTGGGCCAGCAGCAGAAGGCCATCCGTGAGCTCACCCATTTGCCTGACTCCCTCGCGTATCCGGCTCAGGTAATGCCTCGCGCGTTCCGCCGCATCACCGCTGACGGCCTTTTGCAGCAAATGGCTGAAGCCGTCAATCGAGTTCAGGGGAGAGCGCAAGTCATGCGCGAGCGAATACGAGAAGGCTTCGAGTTCCTTGTTGGACTGGCGCAAAGCCGCTTCGGTTGCCCTGAGATCCTGCACGGTATCTTCCAGGCTGCTCACCTGTGCTGCCGCGCGCCGCGCCAGCTCCCATTTGGCGGTCAGTGTTCTCGCGAGCTGGCTGACTTCGATCATGTCGAATGGCTTTTTGAGCACCAGCAGGCGGTCCTGCACGTCCAGCCGCGCCAGCACATTTTCCCAAGGGTGGTCGGAGTAGGCTGTGCAGATCACGATCTGCACATGCGGATCAACACGCCAAAGCCGCTCGATGGTCTCCACCCCGTCCCAGCCCGGCGGCATGCGCATGTCCACAAAAGCCATGGCATAGGGCCGCCCGGCCCGGATGGATTCCTCCACCTTGGCCACACCTTCGGCGCCCTGATAAGCGGAGTCCAGTTCAAAATCACCGTAGGAAATCTGCGTGACCTCACCAAACAACTCGGTTTCGGCAACGTCCAGATCACGCGCCACCGGTTTCGCCGCGAGGATTTTGCGAAAGTCCTCATGGATCGACAGCATGTCGTCGATCAGCAGGATGCGCTGGTTCTGTAGCTGCGTCATGATTTGGTCTGCGCGATATCCATTGGCAGCTCCAGTGTGAAGGTGGCCCCCAGACCCGGCCCGTCGCTGTGAGCGGAAAGTGTCCCGCCCATCTGGCTGACCGCCAGCGCGCAACTGTGCAAACCAAAGCCGTGGCCTGTTTTGCGCGTCGTAAATCCGTGCGAGAAAATCCGCGTGAGGTTTTCCGCCGGTATCCCCTCTCCCTTATCCATGACAGAGACCCGCAAGGTCGACTCGCCAACAGGCTCCACCCGCAATGTGATCTGGTGCGATGCGGCCGACATACCCGCCATGGCATTTTTGGCGTTGCTGATCAGGTTCACGAGAATCTGCAGCACCCGGGAACGGTCCAGCAGCGCTTCTGGCACCTGCGCGAACTCCTTCACCACAGTGACCCCGTGGCGCGCCAGTGAGACACCGTTCATTCGCRGGGCGTCCTCCACCAGGTCACAGATCTGCACCGGTTCAACAATGCTGCTCCCGCCTGCGTACGATTGCTGGGTGGCAACGACGTCCTTGATGTGGTCGATGCTTCTGGTGAGGAGTTCCAGCTCCTTGAGCATGCCCTGCTGCTCCTGCACCAGGGTCTGGGAGATCCCATTCAAATAGCCGGGCAGTATCTTGCCTTTCTCGTCGTGAACCAGAAAGTGGGCAAGGTCCGCGGCGTGCTCGTTCATCAGCTGCACGCCCCGGGAAAGCCCCTGCACCCTTGATTTGTGCAAGGTGCTGCCGATGAGGTCGGCCGAGACGTTGACGCTGTTGAGGATGTTGCCCACGTTGTGCAGCACATTGGTGGCGATCTCTGCCATGCCCGCCTGGCGCGCCGCGGTCATCAGCTCGCTTTGCGCCTGGCGCAGCTCCTGTGTCCGTTCCTGCACGCGCTGTTCAAGGTGCTCATTGGCCGCCTGGAGTTCCGTGTTGACGCGCCGGATCACGGCATGGCTGCGCAACACGTGAAGGGCTGCATACAGCAGCAGGGCCACCAGCACCGCAGAGAAAATCAGCAGGTAGCGGCCGTAGCGCTCGCCCTCCACCCCCGCGCGCTGCTGCTCGATCGTTGATGCATCGTTGGCCGCATCGAGCAATTTGGCGGTCGGTGCCGAAGAAATACCCGCGAGAAGTTCATTGACTGTTTTTTGTTCGCGCAGGATGGTCTGGACATGCGCGCGGAAGATCCCCAGCCTGTCGGAAATGCCCGGCGGAGTATGGCGCAGCTTGCCGTCAAGCCGGCCCAGTTCCTCTTCTATCTCGGCACCCTTTTCGTCGGTCGGGCTCTGGCTGTACAGCATGCTCGCGAGCAGCAGCCTGCTGACGTCAGACGAAATCTGCCGGAGCGCCAGCTCTGTGGTACCGCGGCCGGGCCCGAGCGACTGCTGGACATCTTCCGCTGCGGTGGGAAGAAAGGCCAGCGAGTTTCGCAGCACGGAGTTGTGCGACTTGAATTGCTCGATCAGGACGGCTTTGTCCTGCACGGCGCGTTCCAGCGACGCGAGCTTGTCCACCTGCCCGGATGCATCGTGCTTGTGGGCGTCGGTACCCGACTCGAGTTGTTCCATGAGCCGGGCCATCTCGCCCTGGTTATCGGCCAGCGCATCGTAGTGCGTGTTGATCCCGATCCTGGACTTCAGCACATCCAGCTCCCATTGCGCGTCCAGCTGCTTCAGGTGACGCAGCACGGCCATATCCTCAAAGTAGTGCGACTCGTCGAAGCTTTGGGTTTTGCTATACAGGAACACCAGGATGAACAGCAGCACGGCGGTGACCGCCGCCATAGGCGCCAGGGCAAGTTGATTCTTTTTTTTCACGGTTTGAAGTCCCGTTCGCCGGTGAGCGTATTGAGGAACTTGACGATGGATTCCTTGTCCTCCCTGGAGGCAACGCGTCCGAGCTGGTACCTGAACATGACATCGACGGCATCTTCCAGTGTCTTGGCCGAGGCATCGTGAAAATACGGCGCCGTCAGCGCGATGTTGCGCAGGCTCGGTACCTTGAAGACGTGCTTGTCGCTTTCCACCTTCGTGACGAGGTACCGGCCAAGATCGGCCTCCGTCGGGTTGCCACGCTTTGCGAAGTAGTCGCCCATGACGCCGAATTTCTGGAACATGTTGCCGCCCACGTTGACGCCCTGGTGGCAGGCGACGCACCCGTACTGCTTGAACTTGGCGTAGCCGACCTTCTCCGCGTCGGTAATGGCGTTGGCGTCACCACGCAAATATTTGTCGAAGCGTGAGTTGGGTGTGATCAGCGTCCGTTCGAATGTCGCGATGGCGTTCTGGATATTGGCTTTGGTCACGCCGTCTTTGTAGGCCGCACCAAACGCACTTTTGTATTTCGCGTCGTCCGCTATCTTGCGAACCACATCTTCCCACTTCGCCCCCATCTCGATCGGGTTCAGCATGACATGGTCTACCTGGGACTCCAGCGATTCGGCGCGGCCGTTCCAGAATTGCCTGAAATTGAGCGCCGCATTGAACACCGTCGGGGCATTGACACCGGTCAGTCCACCGTTAAGCCCGACGGAGCGGTCACGGCCGTCACCGCCGCCCTTGCTCAAATCATGGCAGCTGAAACAAGACACGCGCCCGTTTCCGGACAGGCGTGGATCGTGAAATAGCTGCCGCCMGATTTCGGCACGGGCCGGGTCCTGCTTCAGCGTGAGGGGGATTGGCTGGATGGGCTCATTGAGCAAGGGGGCCGCGAAGGCGGCATGAGAGGCGAACGTCAGCAGAGCCAGCAGCAACTTTAGCCGCTCACCCAATCCTGCAACCACCGAAACCGTGGCGGCAAAAGGGGCTCGGCTGGCGCCCCTGGGGCATGGATCGGGGTGCTCGTTCATGGCTCACCTCGTGGGTTTCGTGCGGGAGTGCGAAGCGCGAATCCGAACCGGACGCAACCCCGAAGCGTGAACCGCAAGGTTGCCACCCGCTGAGAAGCGGTGGCTGTCCGTCTTGATGATAAATCCATGTTTCGGCAATTGTCCGGATTTGCTGACGTGGCGGCGCTTCATGCCGGCGTCCATCCGTTGCCCCCCAGCCACGGGACGAAGCCTGCATAACCCAGCTTGGCGGCTTGAGCGGCATTCTTCACATACCGTCGGTGATCCGCGGTATCTGCAGCCGCTCCAGACCGTTCGCTGCAACCTGATCAGAGCACGTTTATCGGCGGGGCTGTTAAGGCATTTCCCGCGTGGTCATATTTACCAGCCGCATGTAAGTAAATGCGTTTTTTCGGGGCCGCCCGACCCATGAAGACGCCGTCTCTGTTCCTGAACCAGATCCCGCTGCTCCGCCCTTGATGTCGCTCATTTTTTAATAGCTGCCTGCGCCCGCCCTATATAGGCTGGAAGCCAATTTCCGATGCAATATTTCAGAAAACC
>NZ_JBFUCA010000145.1:0-8783 GCF_056405475.1 Polaromonas sp. P1_G4 | reverse complement strand
CCTCAAAGAGAGCGATCGCAAGCGCGCAGGCAGGTCTTGCAGAGCCCCCACGCTTTTCACGTCGTGTAATGCGCTGCCCCCCGAGGGGGCCGTTGCGCCTGCGGCCCGGCAAAGCCGGTTCCGCGGCCCCTGCTGGGATGAGTCTGGGACTCGCCGGGCTGCGGGGTGAATCGCTTGAAATCAGGCCGCTGTGTGTGCAAGCTCCAGCGGCCTTTTTGACTTTTTATATTCGTATAACAGCCTGAATTGATTGCACGCCTATGAAACTCACGCATTCCAAAGCTGTCGTCCTGATGATTTTCGTGACCCTGATGTGGTCGATTGCGGGTGTGGTCACGCGTCACCTGGAGTCGGCACGCAGTTTTGAGGTCACGTTCTGGCGCAGCTTTTTCACGGTGGTCTCTTTGCTGGTGATCTTGCCGCTGTGGCAGGGCAGGGCGGTGTTCACCAAAATCCGCAACGGTGGCTCGGCGCTCTGGATTTCCGGTTTCTGCTGGAGCGTGATGTTCACGGCTTTCATGGTGGCGCTGACGCTCACCACGGTGGCCAATGTGCTGGTGACGATGGCGGTCAGCCCTTTCATCACGGCTTTGCTGGCGCGCGCGTTTATCGGCCACCGTATTCCGGGCCGCACCTGGCTGGCGATTGCCATGGCGGGTGCCGGTATTGCCTGGATGTACGGCGGGCAGATGGACCTTTCCAGTCACCTGGGCGGAACGCTGGTCGCCTTGATGGTGCCGCTGGCGAGCGCCAGCAACTGGACCGTGGTGCAGCACAGCCGTGCCCACGGCAAGAACATCGACCTGGTGCCTGCCGTGCTGGTGGGGGCGGTGATCTCAACGTTGGCCACMTTGCCCTTGTCGTTCCCGTTTTCCGCCACGCCACATGACGTCGGCCTGCTGGCCTTGCTGGGTCTGGTTCAGTTGGCCATCCCGTGCGTGCTGTCGGTGATGTGTGCCGGCGTTCTCAAGGCGCCGGAAGTCGCCCTGCTGGCGCTGTTGGAAGTGATTTTTGGTATTTTGCTGGCCTGGTTTGGCGCGGGTGAAGTACCTGGCCCGAGTGTGCTGACCGGCGGCGCGCTGGTGATAGGTGCGCTGGTGGTCAATGAACTGGTTGGATGGAGGCAGCGGGCATGAATACCGTCAGCAGAAACGATGTGCTGGTCGAGCGGCGCGGCAGCGCCGGGCTCATCACCCTGAACCGCCCCAAGGCGCTCAATGCGCTGTCGCTGGCCATGATCCGGGACCTGTCCGCCGCCTTGCTGGCCTGGCGTGACGACCCTGAGGTTCATGTGGTGGCGGTACGCGGCACCAACAAGAAGGGCCAGCCCGGCACGCCCGAAAGCCTCTTCGGCGGTTTTTGCGCGGGGGGCGACATCCGCTTCTTCCACCAGGCGGTTTTCGCGGGCGATTCTGCGCTGGAGGACTTCTTCACCGAGGAATATGCCCTCAACCACCTGATTCACAACTATCCAAAGCCCTACATCGCCTTTATGGACGGCGTGGTCATGGGCGGCGGTATGGGAATCAGCCAGGGCGCCAAGGTGCGCATCGTCACCGAGCACACCAAGATGGCCATGCCGGAAACAAACATTGGCCTGTTTCCGGACGTAGGCGGCGGCTACTTCCTGAGCCGCTGCCCGGGCCACGCCGGCGAGTACCTGGCACTCACGGGTGATGTGATTGGCGCGGACGACGCCATCGGCTACGGCCTGGCCGACGTGAAGCTGGATGCCGCCCGCCTGCCGGCGCTTTGGGACGCCCTGGGCAGCCGGACTTTCGCTTCAGCCGCTGAGGCCGAGCAGTGGATTGCTACTGAATTGATAGCTGGTTGCGCCCGTCCTCTGTTGGCTACCGGCCATTTTGATGCCTACTTTTCCTTGCCGAGGGTCAAGCACATCGTGGATGCGCTGGAAGCTTCAACCGACCCCTGGGCGCTGAAGACGGCCGCCACCTTGCGCAAGCGTTCGCCGCTGATGCTGCATGTGACACTGGAGCAGATCCGCCGTGCCCGCACCATGACACTGGCCGGCGACCTGCGCATGGAGCGTGACATGGTGTACCAATGCTTTCACCTGCGCCCGGGCGCGGCCAGCGAAACCGTCGAAGGCATACGTGCGCTGGCCGTTGACAAGGACTACAAGCCGCAGTGGATGCCCGCGCGCATCGAAGACGTGAAGCCCGGCATGGCCGATGCTTTTTTTGTCAGCCCCTGGACAGCGGACGAACACCCGCTGCGCGAGCTCTGAGTCGTTTGCTCAGGGACGGGCGACGTGCCAGGCATTCATGACGTTGTCGCCGGTCTTGTCCCCGGGCTTGGCGTCCTTGACCCAGTAGTACAGCGGCTTGCCCTTTATCGCCCACTGCCGGCTGCCATCATCACGGGTGATGATGGTGTAGTCGCCCAGCGGCTGGGCTGTCGCAGTGGGCACCAGGGGCGGCCAGTTGGCCGCGCATTGGCTATTGCAGACCGACTTGCCGCTACCGGCGGTGTCGCGGTCGAAGGTGTAAAGCGTCATGCCGTTGGGCCCGACCAGCACGCCATCGGCGACGGTAGCGGGATGTTTTGATGTCGTGGAAGCGCAGCCGCCCAGCAGGGCGGCGGTCAACAAGGCGGTCGTCAGGAATTTCATGGAAAAGCTCCGGTGAATAACAGCGGATGGCTGCACAAGCATAAACACCGGCAAATCCGGGCTTACTCGAAACATACTTCCACGATTTCCGGAGAAGGGCAAGCGGCGGATGCCGCGTTTTGGAGCAAGCCCTAGCGATTGCGCGACTTCATCGCGCGCTCAACCTCGCGCTTGCCTTCGCGGTCCTTGATAGTGTCGCGCTTGTCATGTTCGCCCTTGCCCTTGGCCAGGCCGATCTCGCATTTCACCTTGCCGGCTTTCCAGTGCATGTTCAGCGGCACCAGGGTGAAACCCTTTTGCTCGACCTTGCCGATCAGGCGGCGGATTTCTTCCTTGTGCATCAACAGCTTCTTGGTGCGCACCGAGTCAGGGCGCACGTGGGTAGACGCCGTGCCCAGCGGGTTGATCTGGCAGCCGATGATGAAGAGTTCGCCATTGCGAATGACGACATAGCCGTCGGTGAGCTGGACCTTGCCTTCGCGCAGGGATTTCACTTCCCAGCCTTCGAGCACCATGCCCGCCTCAAAGCGCTCTTCAATCTGGTAATTGAAAAGCGCTTTTTTATTGTCGGCAATGCGCACGGCGGCCGCCGCTGCCTTGGGTGAGAGATTGGCAGAGGGCGTTGCGGCCGTTTTTTTGGAGGAGGATGCTTCTTTGGTGGCCATGGATAAAAGGTAAGGGCGAAATCTGAAAAGTACAGAGCCCGCGAAGTGGCTAATACAATTGCGCCCAGCCCTCGATTGTATGAAAACCGTTCACAAGTCCGTTTTAATCTGGTACAGCGCCGCCGAAATGTTTGGGCTGGTCACTGATGTCGCAAGGTATCCCGAGTTTCTCCCTTGGTGTGACCAGGCCGCTGTGCTGGAGGAAGATGCGCGCGGCATGACAGCGAAGGTCGGCATCTCGTTGGCCGGGCTGACGCAAAGCTTCACTACCCGCAATACACACGAAAAAAACCGGAAAGTCAGCCTGAAACTGGTCGATGGCCCGTTTTCAAAGCTCGACGGCCACTGGGATTTCACGCCTGTCGGCAAGGCCGATGAAAGAGCCTGCAAGGTGGACTTCACGCTGCGTTATGACTTTGACAACGCCGCGCTGGCGGCACTGGTCGGTCCCGTTTTCGAAAAAATAGCGGGAAGCCTGGTGGATGCCTTTGTCAAAAGGGCTGAAGACGTCTATGGCGAAGCCTGAGGGCGGCGCGCCGCTCAAAGTCACCTTGGTCTATTCAGCGGCGCCGCGGCAGGTTCGCGAGTGGGCGCTGGAGCTGGCAGCGGGCACAACGGTGGCGCAGGCGCTTGCTGCGGCCGGGGTTTTGGATGAATTCCCGGAGTTGCAGCAGGGCGGCCGCCCGGTCGTCGGTATCTGGGGCCGTAAAACCACCTTGGGGCATGCGCTGCATGACCATGACAGGGTTGAGGTCTACCGCGGTCTTCGGGTGGATCCAAAGGTTGCGCGCCGCGAACGTTTCAGCCGGCAGGGCGCCAAAAGCGCGGGGCTGTTCGCTAAAAAAAGAGCGGGGGCGAAAGCCGGATACTAGCCGTGGCCGCCAGCGATGTTTGGCGAACACCGCAGAAGCTGTTTGTTATTTGCAGCTGCTATCAATGGCTTCCTGGACGCGCTTGACTTCGGCTGCGCGCTTCGTATCGTCCATACCTTCCCGTTCACCTTTGCCATTGACGGCAGTGATGCGTACGCCCGATTGCAATGTCGCCATGTTGCGCTTTGCATTGTCACAATTTTCGGCCTTGGCTTTGGMTATTTTCTCTTCTTCGGCCTTCTTCTTGGCGGCTTCTTCTGTCTCAGCCTGCTTCTTCTTGGCCTCAAGGTCCTTGTCCTTGCCGGACAACAGTCTGGGCGCGCTGGCTTTACCTGCTGGCGCAGACGCTGCCGGGGCAGCCGGATCGGCTGCGCTGGGAGCGGGATCAGCGGCTGCTGCCGTTCGCGCCATGCCACCTGGTCGCTTCAGGATGTTTTTTTCCAGAATGTCGGCGGGCGRCGAACGGTCGCTATAGACCTTGCGCCCGTCTTTATCGATCCACTGCCATTGGGCGAACGCTGTCAGCGAAAATGACCCGCAGGCGAGCGCCAGCAGGAGGGGGCGAAAAACGGATTGGAAGTGCATTTCGTGAGTGTAGCGCTGTGCTGTCCGGTTTTCGTGTGGCCGGCGGGTAAAGCGGCTTTTTTACAACCACTTGGCAGACAGGGACGAAGGCTGTGAAGGGCTGCTAGGGGTAAGTACCGACGGCGTGTGACGACAAGGGTACAATCGTATTTTTGGAGCCATCCCTATGCGCCTACTCGGCAAAGCGCTCACCTTCGACGACGTATTGTTGGTGCCAGCGTTCTCCCAGGTCCTGCCCAAGGACACTTCACTTTCCACCCAGTTCTCCCGAAATATCCGCCTGAACCTGCCGCTTGTGTCGGCAGCCATGGACACGGTCACCGAAGCCCGGCTGGCCATTGCCATTGCGCAGGAAGGCGGCATCGGCATTGTTCACAAAAACCTGACGCCCCAGCAGCAGGCAGCCGAGGTTGCAAAGGTCAAGCGTTACGAAAGCGGCGTGCTGCGCGACCCGGTGGTCATCACCCCCACGCATACCGTGCGCCAGGTCATGGCGCTCAGCGAGCAACTCGGCATTTCCGGCTTTCCCGTGATTGATGGGGGCAAGGTCGTCGGCATCGTCACCGGGCGCGACATGCGCTTCGAATCCCGCATGGATGTGCCGGTCAGCACCATCATGACACCGCGCGAGCGCCTGATCACCATTTCTGAAACCGCYTCATTGGCCGACGCCAAGGCCTTGTTGAACAAACACCGCCTCGAACGTGTGCTGCTGATTAACGACGATTTCGAGCTCAAGGGCCTGATCACCGTCAAGGACATCACCAAACAGACCACCTTTCCGAATGCCGCGCGTGACTTGCACGGCAAGCTGCGCGTGGGTGCCGCTGTCGGGGTGGGTGAGGGCACCGAAGAACGCGTCGAGGCGCTGGTCAAAGCCGGCGTCGACGCCATTGTGGTGGACACCGCCCACGGCCACAGCAAAGGCGTGCTCGACCGGGTGCGCTGGGTCAAGCAGAACTATCCCCAAGTTGATGTGATTGGCGGCAACATCGCCACCGGCGCCGCGGCACTGGCGCTGGTGGAAGCCGGCGCTGACGGCGTCAAGGTCGGCATCGGCCCCGGCAGCATTTGCACCACCCGCATCGTTGCTGGTGTGGGCGTGCCGCAGATCATGGCCATCGACAACGTCGCCACGGCTTTGCGCGGCACCGGCGTTCCGCTGATCGGCGACGGCGGCATCCGCTACAGCGGCGACATCGCCAAGGCCATCGCGGCCGGCGCCAACACGGTGATGATGGGCGGCATGTTCGCCGGCACTGAAGAAGCCCCGGGTGAAGTGATCCTGTTCCAGGGCCGCAGCTACAAGAGCTACCGCGGCATGGGCAGCATAGGCGCCATGCAGCAAGGCAGCGCCGACCGCTACTTCCAGGAGTCAAGCACCGGCAACCCGAACGCCGACAAGCTGGTCCCCGAAGGCATTGAAGGCCGCGTCCCCTACAAAGGCTCCATGGTCGCCATCGTGTTCCAGATGGCCGGCGGCCTGCGGGCCAGCATGGGCTACTGCGGTTGTCCCACCATCGAGGACATGCGTGACAAGGCCGAGTTCGTGGAAATCACTTCTGCAGGCATCCGTGAAAGCCATGTCCACGACGTGCAGATTACCAAGGAAGCGCCGAACTACCGGGCTGATTGAGCCTGAAAGCGGCCTGAGGCGTCTGATGAACCAGACGCCTTTTTCTTTTTTTGCCTTGGARTAACACCCTCATGCAGCACCAGAAAATACTCATTCTTGATTTCGGCTCCCAGGTCACCCAGCTGATTGCCCGCCGCGTGCGCGATGCTCACGTGTTCTGCGAAGTCCACCCCTGCGACGTCAGCGATGACTGGGTCCGCGAATACGCCAAAGATGGCACGCTCAAGGGCATCATCCTGTCAGGCAGCCATGCCAGCATTTACGAAGAAACCACCGATAAGGCACCGCAAGCGGTGTTTGAGTTGGGCTTGCCGGTGCTGGGCATCTGCTACGGCATGCAAGCCATGGCGCACCAGTTGGGCGGTAAGGTCGAAGGCGGCCACAAGCGCGAATTCGGCTCCGCCGACGTGCGCGCCCGCGGCCACACGGCGCTGCTCAAAGACATTGCCGACTACACCACGCCCGAAGGCCAGGGCATGCTCGATGTCTGGATGAGCCACGGCGACAAGGTCACTGAAATGCCGCCGGGCTTCAAGCTCATGGCCTCCACCGATTCCTGCCCCATTGCGGGCATGGCCGATGAAGACCGCCGTTTCTACGCGGTGCAGTTCCACCCCGAAGTCACCCACACCAAGCAGGGCAACGCCATCCTCAAGCGCTTCGTGCTCGATATTTGCGGTACCCGCCAGGACTGGGTCATGGGCGATTACATCAGCGAGGCGGTCGAGAAAATTCGCGCGCAAGTGGGCGACGAAGAGGTCATTCTGGGCCTCTCCGGTGGTGTTGACTCCTCAGTGGCTGCGGCGCTGATCCACCGCGCTATCGGCGACCAGCTGACCTGCGTGTTCGTCGACCATGGCCTGCTTCGCCTGAACGAGGGCGACATGGTCATGGAGATGTTTGTCGGCAAGCTGCACGCCAACGTGATCCGTGTCGATGCAAGCGACCAGTTCCTCGGCCACCTGGCAGGCGTCAGCGAACCCGAAGCCAAGCGCAAGATCATCGGCCGCGAGTTCGTTGAGGTGTTCAAGGCCGAAGCGGCCCGACTCAAGGCCGGCACCGGCGGCCACAAGGGCGCCAAATGGCTGGCCCAGGGCACGATTTACCCCGACGTGATCGAATCCGGCGGCGCCAAAAGCAAAAAAGCCGTCACCATCAAGAGCCATCACAACGTCGGCGGYCTGCCTGAGCAACTGGGTCTCAAGCTGCTCGAACCTTTGCGCGAGTTGTTCAAGGACGAAGTCCGCGAGCTGGGCGTCGCGCTTGGGTTGCCGCACGACATGGTGTACCGCCATCCGTTYCCCGGCCCCGGCTTGGGCGTGCGCATCCTGGGCGAAGTCAAGAAAGAATATGCAGACCTGCTGCGCCGTGCCGACGCAATCTTCATCGAAGAGCTGCGCAACTTCAAGGATGCCGCGACGGGTAAAACCTGGTACGACCTCACCAGCCAGGCCTTCACCGTCTTCCTGCCAGTCAAAAGCGTGGGCGTGATGGGCGACGGCCGGACTTACGACTACGTGGTGGCCCTGCGCGCGGTGCAAACCAGCGACTTCATGACGGCCGACTGGGCCGAGTTGCCCTACGCGTTGCTCAAAAAGGTCTCGGGCCGCATCATCAACGAAGTGCGGGGCATCAACCGCGTGACCTATGACGTCAGCAGCAAGCCGCCAGCGACGATTGAGTGGGAATGACTGGAGTGGAGGCCTGAGCCATGCCCGGGCAATCCGCATTACCCGGCTTTGACGATGCGCCGGCACCGACGGACCGGCTGTTTTTCGCGCTCTTTCCTGATGCTGAGACCGCTGAGCGCATTGCGCAGTGTGCCCGGCAATTGCGCACAGAACACGGTCTGCATGGAACGCCGCTGAAAACCGAACGTTTTCACATCACGCTGCATCATCTGGGCGATTACGTCGGCCTGCCCCAGGGGGTCGTCGAGATGGCAAGCCGGGCCGCTGCAGCGGTCAAGGCGGCACCGTTTTCTGTCACCTTTAACCGGGCCACGAGTTTCGCCAGTTCTCCGCGCAACCGGCCTTTTGTCCTGCGCGGTGACGCCGGCCTTGCCGACCTGATGGCGTTCCAGCGGGCGCTGGGCATTGAGATGACCAAGGCTGGGCTGGGGCGCTGGGCGAAACCGGCCTACACGCCCCATGTCACCTTGCTCTATGACGACCGCGCGGTGGCCGAACAAGCGGTTGAGCCCATCACCTGGACGGCCGGCGAGTTTGTCCTTGTGCGCAGCCTGATCGGCCAGACGCTGCACGTTCCACTGGCCCGCTGGCCATTGCGCCCCTGAGCCCGCGGTAACAGATTCCGGGGAAATTTCCGGCTGATCAAGCCGCCGCCAAATCCGTTTTTTGGCCTATGCTTCAGCCCATGTACATGCCGCCCCA
>NZ_JBFUCA010000144.1:0-8829 GCF_056405475.1 Polaromonas sp. P1_G4 | reverse complement strand
TATTTGGAGGTTGTAGGAGAAAGTTGCCGCGGCATGTCGGCTTGCCGCGGTCTTTGGTGGTAATTTTCGGCGCATCAATGTGCGCCGATGCGGTGCTTAAACGGCGCGGTTGCGCGCCAGTGGCGGGTTGCGCGCGAAGTAGCGCGTGATGCCGCGCATCAAGGCGTCGGCCAGCTGTACCTGGTATTCGTCGCTGCGCAGTTTKGCTTCTTCGTCGGGGTTGCTGATAAAGGCGGTCTCCACCAGCACACTGGGAATGTCAGGCGCTTTCAGGACAGCGAAGCCGGCTTGCTCGACTTTCGGTTTGTGCAGCTTGCCGACATTACCGATCTCGCCCAGCATGGCGCTGCCGAGCTTCAGGCTGTCGTTGATCTGCGCCGTGGTGCTCATGTCGAGCAGAGCTTTCTGTACCTGGGCGTCCTTGGCCTTGACGTTGATGCCGCCCACCAGGTCGGCCGAGTTTTCCTTGTCGGCGATCCAGCGCGCGGCGCTGCTGGACGCGCCTTTTTCGCTGAGCGCGAACACGCTGGCGCCCTGTGGACGCGCCGTAAAAAATGCGTCGGCGTGGATGCTGATAAAGAGGTCGGCCTGCACGCGACGCGCCTTTTGCACGCGCACATGCAGCGGCACAAAGAAGTCGGCATCGCGCGTGAGGTAGGCGCGCATATTGGGCTGCTGGTTGATGCGGTCGCGCAGGCGGTGCGCGATCTGCAGCACCACGTCTTTCTCGCGCGTGCCGCCGGGGCCGACGGCACCGGGGTCTTCTCCGCCATGGCCCGGGTCCAGCGCGACGATGACGAGGCGGTCGGTCTTGTTCTTCGCAATGACGGCCGCTTCGGGCGAGGTCTTGGCGCCGCCGGGGGTGGCAGGGCCGGTCGTTGGCCCGTGGGTCTTGTCCTTGTCTTTTTCCGCGACGACTGCCGGCGGTGGCTTGCCGTCGGCCTGCTTGCCCGACTGCCGTGCGATCAGGTCGGCAATAGGGTCATTGGCAGGCGCGGGCGTTGCGCCTGGTTGCCTGTCGGCGAGCTTCTCGGCAATCAGGGCTTCGAGCGGGTCGGCGACCTGCGTCGGGTACAAGTCAAACACCAGCCGGTACTGGTAGGCGGCCACAGGCGGCAGCGTGAACACCTGCGGCTGTATGGGCTGCTTGAGGTCTATCACCAGCCGCACCACGCCAGGGGCGTTTTGCCCCACGCGTATGCCCGAGATATTCGGGTCGTCGGATTTCACCTTGGCGACCAGTTCGCGCAGCGCGGGAATCAGGTCTATGCCTTCCATGTCGACGGCAAGGCGCGGCGGGTCGGCGACGAAAAATTGTTTTGCCTTGATTTCGCCGTCGGACTCGATGGTGAGCCGCGTGTAGTCTTTGGACGGCCAGACACGTACCGCCACGATGGTTGCGCCGCGCGCGATGTGCTGCACACCCAGCAGAAGCACCAAGCTGCCCAGTTGCAGGGCGCTGCGGCGGTTCAGGGTCCGGCGCTTCATGCCAGCAGCTCCACGCCCGTGGGCGTGTGGGCTGTCAGGGTGACGGCACGCGTTTCATCAGGCAGGACTTCCAGCTGCAGCAGCAGGTCGGGCTGCGGCAGATGCGGGCCGGCGTTCTCGGGCCATTCGACGAGCTTGAGGCCCGGGCTGGCAAAGATGTCGCGGAATCCGGCTTCTTCCCATTCGCGGGGATCGTTAAAACGGTAGAAGTCGAAGTGCCAGATGTT
The DNA here is from genome assembly GCF_056405475.1 of Polaromonas sp. P1_G4. Classification (NCBI taxonomy): domain Bacteria; kingdom Pseudomonadati; phylum Pseudomonadota; class Betaproteobacteria; order Burkholderiales; family Comamonadaceae; genus Polaromonas; species Polaromonas sp. P1_G4. The sequence goes on along the minus strand of NZ_JBFUCA010000144.1, from coordinate 7,114 downwards.
CAGGCCGGCGTGCCGGCTGGACGCGGGCAGGGTGTAGGGCTCAACCACCGCATATGTCGGGCTTTTGATGCGGCCCTCGACGCCCAGGCTCTGCAACAGGTGACGCACGAAGGTCGTTTTGCCGGCGCCCAGGTCGCCCTGCAGTTCGACCAGTGCGCGCACGATGGAGGGATGCCGCGCCAGTGTCTGCGCGAAGGCTGCCGTGGCCGCTTCGTCCTGCCAGGCAATGTTTTTTACAATCAGCGGGTGCCCGCCAGCAATTCTTTGAACAGTCATCAATTCGTTTCTCAAATTCAAACTTGGGCGCGCGAGCTTGGATTTTCGCAAATTGGCGTGGCCGGTGTGGATTTATCGTCGGCCGAGCCTGGATTATCAGCCTGGCTCGCTGCAGGCTTCCATGGTGACATGCATTACATGGCGGCGCACGGGCTCAAACGGGCCCGGCCGGCCGAGCTGATTCCGGGCACCATCAGCGTCATCACGGCACGCATGGACTATCTGCCCGCATCGACGGCTGCCGCCCCAGGCGAATGGCAGGCCCTGGAGTTCAGCCGGCTTGAGCGGCCTGCGGAAGGGATCGTATCGGTGTATGCACGTGGCCGCGACTATCACAAGATCATGCGCACCCGCCTGCAAAAGCTCAGCGAACGCATCTCCGGCCACGTCGGCCAGCTCGGCCATCGGGCTTTCACCGACTCTGCGCCTGTGCTGGAGGCCGAACTGGCAGCCCGCAGCGGCCAGGGCTGGCGTGGCAAACACACCTTGCTGCTCAACCGGGAAGCGGGCTCCATGTTCTTCCTGGGGGAAATCTACGTCGACATTGCCCTGCCGCCCAGCGAGCCGGTGACGCCGCACTGCGGCACTTGCCAGGCCTGCATTGACGTATGCCCCACGCAGGCGATCATCGCGCCCCACAAACTTGATGCGCGGCGTTGCATCTCTTACCTCACCATCGAACACGTGGGCCCGATCCCGCTGGAGCTTCGTCCGCTGATGGGTAACCGGATTTATGGCTGCGACGACTGCCAGCTGGTCTGCCCGTGGAACAAGTTCGCCCAGCGTAGCGCCTTGCCCGACTTTGACGAGCGCAGCAGCTTGACCGGGCAGCAACTCGTCACTCTGGTCGGCTGGACGGAGGCGGATTTTTTGCGATTCACCGAAGGCAGCCCGATACGCCGTATAGGCCATGAACGCTGGCTGCGCAATATTGCGGTGGCCATGGGCAATGCCCTGCGGGTGCTCGATCCTGAGGCGGGAACGCCCCTGCGCGAAGCCCTGCAAATGCATGCCGCTTCTCCCAGCGAGCTGGTGCGGGAACATGTGGCTTGGGCCCTCGGTCAATAAATTTGAATGAAATTGGCCTGCAGCCCTTTAAGGGTGTGCGCAAGCAGCTATTAAATCAATAGCAATTTGCCGGCTTCTCCCTAACGCAGAACACCCAGCGCAAACGGCAGGCTGACTACGCCCAGGATGGTGGACAGCGTCACCAAACCCGCCACGTAACCCCCGTTGTACCCCATGCGCGCCGCCAGCACGTACGCGCTGGAAGCCGTCGGCAGGGCAGAAAACGCCAACAGGATGGTGCTTTGCACCGGCGACAGCCCGAAGGCTTTACACAGGCCCAGGGCCATGACCGGCATCAACAGGTGCCGTATCGACAGCACGGCCACTGCCAGCGTTTTGGCTTGCGACAGGTGGCCGAACTGCATGCCGGCGCCTGCCGCCATCAGGCCCAGTGCCAGCGAGGCGGCTCCGATGCGGGTCACCGTGGGTTCGAGCCAGACAGGCAGGGTAAAGCCGAGCAGGTTGGCCACCAGGCCTGTGGCCGTGGCAAGGATCAGCGGATTGCGCACCAGCTCGCCCATGAAACCGCGCTGGGCATGCCGCGCCATGGGCCACACCGCCGCCACGTTGAAAAGCGGCACGCACACACCAATCAGCACGGCGATCAGCTGCAGGCCCTGGCTGCCCGCCAGCCGGTCGGCCAGGGCCAGCGCAATGAAGGAGTTGAAGCGAAATGCCACTTGCGCGCTGGCGGCGTGCTCACGCGAGTCGATGTGCCTGCCCAGCCATGGCAGGTGCGGCAGGCTGTAGGCCATCGCAATACCGGCAACCCCCAGCAGGATACCGGCGCTGATGAGGCTGGAGGCGGCGCCCAGGTCCAGCGGGCTTTTGACGATTGAATGAAAAAGCAGGACCGGAAACAAAAAGTAATAAACCAGGCTCTCCACCTGTTCCCATACGGTGCGGTTGAGGGCGGTGTAGCGGCAGACAAGGTAGCCGCAAACAATGAGGGAAAAGTCGGGAAAAAGAAGCTGCGCGTAGTTCACTCGCCGAGAATAACCGCAATCCCCCCGGGTTTGCCCTTATGCGTAATCCACAACTGCGGGGCATGAATGTTGCGATTACCATTTCTGCTGTTTTATTGAAGGACTGAACATGCAACGTCGTTATCTGTTTGCCTATTCCGTGGTGTCCGCGCTTGCGCTGGGCACCGCCGCAGGCCCCGCATTGGCACAGGGTTATCCCAACAAGGTGGTCAAGCTCGTGGTGCCGTTTGCACCCGGTGGCACCACTGATATCGTCGCCCGCGTCATCTCCGAGCCCCTGGGCAAGGCCTTGGGCCAGAGCGTGATCGTCGAAAACCGGGCCGGCGGCGGCGGCGTGGTGGGCGCACTCGAGACATCGCGCGCCGTTCCCGATGGCTATGCGCTGGGTGTGGCCACGGTGTCCACCACCGCGGCCAATCCCGCCATCAACCCCAAGATCCCGTACAACACGCTGACGGACTTCACGCCCATCATCAATATTGCGGCAACGCCCAACATCATTGCGGTTCACCCGAGCTTTCCGGCGCGCAACTACAAGGAGTTTGTGGCTGAGCTCAAAAAGAACCCCGGCAAGTATTCCTATTCATCCTCGGGCACCGGCGGCATCGGTCACCTGCAGATGGAGCTCTTCAAGAGCATGTCGGGCACCTTCGTGACGCACATTCCCTACCGCGGTGCAGGTCCGGCCCTGAACGACACGGTGGCGGGGCAGGTGCCCATGATTTTTGACAACCTGCCGTCGGCCCTGCCATTCATCCAGCAAAAACGCCTGATCCCCATTGTGGTGGCCGCGCCCCAGCGCCTGGCCGTGCTGCCGGATGTGCCCACCTTCAAGRAAGTCGGCCTGGAACCTGTGAACCGCATGGCCTATTACGGCATCATCGGCCCGAAGGGTTTGCCAAAGGACGTGGTCGACAAGGTCAGCGCCGGCGTGAAGAAGTCGCTGGAAGACCCGGCGATACGCAAACGGATCGAAGACACCGGCTCCCTGATCATTGCGAATACGCCTGAGCAGTTCACGGCGCAGATCAAGGCCGAATTTGATGTCTATAAAAAGGTGGTCGATTCGGCCAAGCTCAAGCTCGAATAAGGCTGGGAATCCGGCACGACCGGATGTGAAGCTACCCGTAAGCCGCCGTGCATTCAAATGTGCGGCGGCTTTTTTGTTATGGTCACCCCATGCAGCCAGAAAGCCAGTCCAGTATTGATGGGTTTATTGACGCCTTGTGGCTGGAAGACGGGCTGTCCAAAAACACGCTGGCGGCTTACCGCCGCGACCTGTCGCTCTACGCCGGTTGGCTGGCTGCCAGGGAGCAGGGAGGGCGAAGACTTGACGAGACGGCGGAGGCCGACCTCAACAGCTACTTTTCGGCCCGGCACGCTGCGACCAAGGCAACATCCGCCAACCGGCGCCTGACGGTGTTCAAGCGCTACTTTCGCTGGGCATTGCGCGAACACCTGATTGCTGCAGATCCGACGCTCAAACTCCAGTCGGCAAAGCAGGCGCTTCGGGTGCCCAAAGTCATGAGCGAAGCCCAGGTTGAAGCACTGCTGGCCGCACCCGACGACGACACGCCGCTGGGCCAGCGCGACCGCGCCATGCTGGAGCTGCTGTACGCCAGCGGCCTGCGTGTGAGCGAGCTGGTGGGCCTCAAGACATTTCACCTGGGACTGAACGAAGGGGTGCTTCGCGTCATGGGCAAAGGCAGCAAGGAACGGCTGGTGCCCTTCGGCCAGGTGGCGCGGGAATGGATTGTGAAATACCTGGCGGACGCCCGTCCGGCCATCCTGGGCGGGCAACAGACCGACGACCTGTTTGTCACCGGCCATGGCAAGGGCATGAGCCGCGTGATGTTCTGGATGCTGGTGAAAAAATATGCACGGCTTGCCGGCATCAACTCGCCGCTGTCACCCCACACTTTGCGCCACGCGTTTGCCACACACCTGCTGAACCACGGCGCCGATTTGCGCGCGGTGCAGATGCTGCTGGGGCATGCCGATATTTCCACCACCACGATTTATACCCACGTGGCACGTGAACGGCTGAAGGCGCTGCATGCGCAGCATCACCCTCGAGGTTGAGCGGTGGAGCCCTCAAGGGGCGGCGCTGTACATATAGTTTCGGCTGAAGGGATAGCTTGATTGGGCGCCGGTGACGGCGGTGTTGTGCACATCGCCCGAGGGCCGCGCCGCCAGCATCTGGTGCAGCGAAATCCAGCCCTGCTCAAAACTCATCGCACTGCCCGCCAGGTAAAGACGATAAGCCCGGAGCGTCTTCTCGGCGCGCTCGGCGCCGCCATCCGCAACCAGCACCTGGCGCGCCTCGTCCAGCTTGGCTTCCAGCGCGTCTGACCAGTTCCACAGCGTGCGGGCATAGTGCGGGCGCAGGTTTTCGGTGTCCACCATCTCCAGGCCCGCGCGTGACATATGCTCCAGTACGGCGCTGACATGCATCAGCTCGCCGCCCGGGAAGATGTACTTTTCGATGAAGTCACCCATGCCGGCGCCGAGCTGGCGGTTTTCCAGGCCGCCGGCGGTGATGCCGTGGTTCATGACCAGCCCGCCCGGTGCCAGCAGGCGCATGATTTTCTGGAAGTAGCCGGTCATGTTGGCGTGGCCCACGTGCTCAAACATGCCCACGGAGGACACCTTGTCAAAGGGCTGATCCTCCGGCATGTCGCGGTAGTCGCGTAGCTCCATTCGCACGCGCCCGCCCAGGCCTTTTTCCTCGATCAGGCGCTGCACATGCGCATGCTGATTTTTCGACAGCGTGATGCCGGTGGCGTCCACGCCGTAGTGCTCAGCGGCCCACAGCAGCAAGCCGCCCCAGCCGGCGCCAATATCAAGAAACCGTTCACCGGGCTTGAGCATGAGCTTGCGGCAGATATGGTCGAGCTTGGCTTCCTGGGCCTGGGCCAATGTCATGGCGTTGTCGCTGTAGTAGGCGCATGAATACACCCGTCGGGGGTCGAGCCAGAGCGCATAGAAGGCATCGGACACGTCATAGTGGAACTGGATTTGCGCTGCATCCCGGCTTTGGGTGTGGGCGGCCAGGGACTTGGCGCGGTGCAGCAGGCCGGACCACCAGCCTGTGTCGCTTTGCACCGGGTTGCCGGGAAGCAGCTTGGTGACGGCGCGCATCACGTCGCGCATGGCGCCTTCCAGTTGAAGCTTGCCTTCGACGTAGTCCTCTGCCAGGGCGCCGATCTGGCCGGCCTTGAGGCGGGCGATGGAGGACCAGTGCGAAAACGCGAGCTTGACGGGGGCGTTGGGCTCTCCGAGACGCTGGCCCTGCGGCAGCTGCAAGGCGATGTCCGCGGGCAAGCCCGGCATTTGCGAAGGGATGTCTGGGACGAGATGCCGGATCATGCGCAAACTCCTTTTCAAGAGTTTTGCAGTCTAGCGCTGTTCGAAAATCCCTGCCGTGACTGTATGTGTAGGAATTCGCCGCGTCCTGGCGTCTGTTCCTAGACCAGAAGCGCCAGTTCCACCTCGTCAAAACCAGCCCGCCGGCGGGCGTCCAGGTTCAGCGGGCCCTTCAGGCGAGGCGCCCCATACTGCCTGGCTAGCACCGGATAGGTCGCCACCGGGTCCAGCCCCCGCTGGGCGCACAGGTGGCGATACCAGTGGTTGCCGATGGCGACGTGGCCGATCTCGTCGGCGAGGATGATGTCCAGGATGTCGACGGCCCGAAGCGCTTCGGGAGAACCGACCTTGCGCAGTTTCGCCTGCATGGGCGGGGTGGCGTCCAGGCCGCGGGCCTCCAGGGTGCGTGGCACCAGCGCCATGCGCGCGAGCACATCGCCTTCGGTTTTGGCGGTCATGTCCCACAGGCCCGTGTGTGCGGGGAAATCGCCGTAGTCGTAACCCATGGCCTGGAGATGGGCGCGCAGCAGGCTGAAATGGTGGGCTTCTTCGGCCGCCACCTGCAGCCAGTCCAGGTAGTAGGCCCGCGGCATGCCGGCAAAACGCCAGATGGCGTCCAGGGCGAGGTTGATCGCGTTGAACTCAATATGGGTGACGGCATGGAGCAGGGCCGCCAATCCTTCGTGAGTGAACGGTGAGCGCTTGGGGACGTCGAGGTGGGACCGCAGTTCCGGCCGTTCCGGGCACCCGGGCAAGCTAGGCACCGCGGGAATCACCAGCTCCGTTGCTATCAAAACAGTAGCTGCTTGCGCGTGTGCCTGTTGGGTCAGGAGCACTTTTTGTTCCGGATTTGTGGCGAGCAGGGCCTGCAGCGCTTGCTGGCGCAGTTCTGCAGGGGCCGGTAGGTCCGTCATGAATCCATTGTCGTTGATACCTCGGGGATGTCTGGATTGGCTGCCGGCGGCTTGTGCTGGATGGCAGGGGGAGGCCTCCTTACAATCAGTACATGGCTGCCGCGCTCTTTCCTGCCTGTGGCCTTTGGCTTTAATTTTGAGTGAGAACGCATGGCTATTTACCAATTGGACAAGCTGACCCCCACCGTTCCTGCATCTGCCTGGGTGGCCGACAACGCCCAGGTGATTGGCGATGTGCGGCTTGGCGAAGACTGCAGCGTCTGGTTTGGCGTGGTGATCCGGGGCGACACCGAAACCATCACGGTAGGCCGGGGTACCAATGTCCAGGACAACAGCGTGCTGCATGCCGACATGGGCGTGCCCCTCACCCTCGGCGAAGACGTCACGGTCGGCCACCAGGTCATGCTGCACGGCTGCACCATCGGCGATGGCTCGCTGATCGGCATCCAGGCGGTGGTGCTCAATCACGCGAAGATCGGCAAGAACTGCCTGGTAGGCGCGGGC
>NZ_JBFUCA010000143.1:0-8835 GCF_056405475.1 Polaromonas sp. P1_G4 | reverse complement strand
GTTTTAGGCTGCTCTGGCTCCAGAAAGCAAAACGCCGGGCTGGTACCCGGCGTTTTGCATTTTTCAGAGCCCGCTCAGAATTTGATGCCGGCAGGGTTGTTGGCCGTGGCGGCGGGTGGTGCCGCCGGAGCAGCCTGCTGGGATGGTGCGGCAGGCGCGGCTGGGGCGGTGCCCGCTGCTGGAGATTTGCTCACCGCGACCAGGGGTGTAGGCGCGGGGCGCTGGTAGGTGGCCGGCAATATAGACGCAGCGGGGTAGCCCGCTGCATTCAGGAACTKCGTCCACTCTGCATCCGAATAGCCTTTGAGTTGCTGGGCGGCTATGGTCAGAAGGGGCAGCGATGCATCACCGCTCAGCCGCTGCAGGGCCGCAATATCTTCGTTGGTGTTGACGGTTTTCTCGCTGAAGGGAATGCCACGGCTTATCAGCATGGCACGAGCGGAACCGCAGGGAATACATTTTTCGTTGGTGTACAAGGTGACCGGGTATTTGCTGACAACCTGTCGCAATTCGAAAGGAAGACCTCCGGATGCTGCTCCACCACCACTTGACGCTGCGTTGGCAGCGCTAACTTTGCCGCTACTTGCCGCCGGCGGTGGCTGGTCGGAAAAGGTTACCTTGCCGTCGGGTCCCACGATGCGGTAGACCTGCGCGTGCGACGGCAGCACCATAAAAATTAAGCTTCCCCCAAACAGCAGCATGGCCAGCAGGGCGTTGGGAGAGAAGGACCTAACAGCGTTTGATTTCATGGTTTCCCCAGTCAGTCTTGAATTTGAATTGAAGTGGCTTGGCTCAGGTGTTTCAAGCCATACCCTGGTGGCGCATCAGTGCGTCCAGCGTTGGCTCGCGGCCCCGGAAGGCCTTGAATGATTCCATGGCCGGACGGCTGCCCCCTGCTTCCAGGATGGCTTGCCGGTATTTTCGGCCTGTTTCTACATTAACGGTACCCGATCCTGTGCCGGCGTCAGTGTTTGTACCCGGGTCGGCTGCAGGATGGGCGGACTCTTCAAACGCGGCATAAGCGTCGGCAGACAGGACTTCGGCCCATTTGTAGCTGTAATACCCGGCTGCATAACCACCGGAAAAAATGTGACTGAATGTATGTGCAGTACGGCTGTAKGCCGGGGCGACAATCACGGCAACTTCCCGGCGCACCTCGTTCAGGAGATCCATCAGGTCGTCGGCCGGGTTGTGAGAGGTGTGCAGCAGCATGTCGAACAGTGAAAACTCGACCTGGCGCAGCGTCTGCATGCCGCTCTGGAAGTTTTTGGCGGCCAGCATCTTGTCGAACAGCTCACGCGGCAGGGCGGCGCCGGTATCCACGTGGGCGGTCATGTGCTTGAGCACGTCCCACTCCCAGCAAAAGTTTTCCATGAACTGGCTGGGCAGCTCGACGGCGTCCCATTCGACGCCGCTGATGCCGGAAACGTCCCGTTCGTTKACCTGGGTGAGCATGTGGTGCAGCCCGTGGCCGAATTCATGGAACAGCGTGGTCACGTCGTCGTGCGTGAGCAGGGCTGGCTTGCCGCCCACGCCCTCGGCGAAGTTGCAGACGAGGTGCGCCACCGGGGTTTGTAGCTTGCCGTTGTCGGGGCGCAGCCAGCGGGTGCGCACATCATCCATCCAGGCGCCGCCGCGTTTGCCGGTGCGGGCGGGCTGGTCCAGATAGAACTGGCCCACCAGCTGGCCGTTGCGCTCGATACGGAAAAACTCTACGCCAGGCTTCCACACGGGTGCCGAGTCCTTGCGGATGGCAACTTCAAACAGTGTTTCCACGATCCTGAAGAGGCCTGCCAGCACCTTGGGGGCAGTGAAGTACTGTTTGACTTCCTGTTCACTGAAGGCGTAGCGCGCTTCCTTGAGTTTTTCGCCGATGTAGGCGTAGTCCCAGGCTTGCGGGTCGGGCAGGCCCAACTGGGTGGCGGCAAAGGCGCGCAGGTCGGCAACATCCTTTTCGGCATAGGGTCGGGCGCGCCGGGCAAGGTCACGCAAAAACGTGATGACCTCGTCGGGGGACTTGGCCATCTTGGCGACCACCGAGACCTCGCCGAAATTACGGTAGCCCAGCAGCTTTGCCTCTTCGAGGCGCAGCGCAAGGATTTCCTTCATGATGGCGCTGTTGTCGAATTTGCTGAACTCGGGTGCGGCCTGGTCGCTGGCGCGGGTGGTGTAGGCCTTGTAAAAGGTTTCGCGCAGTTTGCTGCTTTTGGCAAACTGCATGACAGGCAGGTAGCTTGGCATTTTCAGGCTGAGGCGGTAGCCGGTCTTGCCTTCGGACTGGGCCTGGTTGCGCGCTGTTTCAAGCACGTCGGCAGGAATGCCCTCAACCTCGGCTTCTGTCGCGTAATAGGCAAATGCGTCGGTGGCATCCAGGGCGTTCTCGCTGAATTTCTGGTTCAGCTCGGCCTGGCGTTCCTGGATCTCGGCAAAACGGTCGCGGTCGGTGCCCTTCAGTTCCGCACCCGACAGCACAAAGTTGCGAATGGCGTTTTTATGGGCCTGGCGCTGCTCGGTGTTCAGGGTGGCCACGTCGATGGCTTTGTATTTGTCGTAAAGGCGCTCATCGGCGCCCAGGCGGGTCCAGAACTCGGTCACGCGCGGCAGGGCGGCGTTGTAGGCCGCGCGCAGCTCCGGCGTGTCGGCCACGCTGTTGAGGTGGCTCACGGCGCCCCAGGCGCGGCCCAGGTTCTCGGTGGCCACGTCCAGCACGCCGGCGATGCCGCTCCAGGAGGCCGGAAAATCCGCTGCCGTGACTTGCTCAAGGGCACTTTCGGCCCTGGCCAGCAGCTCGTCGAGGGCTGGCGCCACATGCTCGGGCTGAATCCGGTCAAACAGGGGAAGGTCGGAGAAGTCGAGAAGGGGATTGGTCATGACGTACAGCTGTGGGCGAAAGTCTCGAATCTAAGGGCCTGGGGCTACCGGGCCAGGAAGAATGTGCCTGTCGGGGCGCTATCGGGGCAATTGCCCCGTGCCTTGCGGGCGGGGAACTCAGCCCTGTGCACTCTTCTTGACACTTTTCAGTTGGGGTTTTTTGGCGCGTTTGACGGTGCCGCCGGGCGTGAGGCGCTGGTTGCCGAGCACGCGCAGGGTTTTGACTTCGGGACGCTGGCCGTAGCGGGAGCTGTTTTTCAGTACCTTGACATCACGGGGGCCGGGCATGCGGTCTTCATTGACCTTCTTTTCCTTTTCCGGCATTGGGCGCCACAGCACCAGCAGCTTGCCGATATGCTGGATGGGGGCGGCATTGAGTTCATCTGCCAGGGTCTGGAAAATCGCTTCTCGGCCGGCGCGGTCGTCTGATTGAACCCGCACCTTGATGAGGCCGTGCGCGTTCAGGGCCGCGTCGGTTTCTTTCTTGACGGCAGCGGTCAGGCCATCGGAGCCGATCATCACCACTGCGTTCAGGTGATGGGCATCGGCGCGGTGATCCTTGCGCTGGGCGGGGGTAAGTTGTATTTGAGCCATGACCCAATTATCGGGGGAGTCGGGAAGAGGACAATAGACCCCATGAAAGTAAATGCCAAGACCGACTTCAAACCCGGCACCCAGACCGACGCGAAGGCCGCTGCCAAAGCCGTATCGAAAGCCAGTGCGAAAGGGAAAAAGGTCAACAAGGCGTGGTTGCACGACCACATCAACGACCCCTACGTCAAATTGGCCCAGAAAGAGGGCTACCGGGCCAGGGCAGCTTACAAATTGAAGGAAATTGACGAAACCTTCGGCCTGATCCGGCCGGGGGACTGTGTGGTCGACCTGGGTAGCACGCCCGGGGCCTGGAGCCAGTACGTGAGGCGCAAGCTGTCACCCACCGGCGCGGCGGCGGGGGAGCTCAACGGCCGCATCATCGGGCTGGACCTGCTGCCCATGGAGCCGATCGAGGGGGTGACCTTTATCCAGGGCGACTTCCGGGAGGCGGAGGTGCTGGAGAAGCTGGAGCAGGCGCTGGCCTCGTCCGAAGGGCAGATCCGGGTCGATCTTGTGATCTCGGACATGGCGCCCAACCTGTCGGGTATTGAATCGGCCGATGCCGCCCGCATTGCCCATCTCATAGAGCTGGCCGTGGAGTTTGCCCAGAACCGGATGAAACCGGACGGCACCCTGGTGGTGAAGCTTTTTCACGGCAGCGGATACGATCAGCTCGTGAAGCTTTTCAAGGACACCTTCAAGACGGTCAAGCCCCTCAAACCCAAGGCATCGCGACCGGGATCGTCCGAGATTTTCCTGATTGGCCGGGGGCTTAAGAGGCGTGCCGAAGCTGCACAATGAGTGTGATACGGTGGCAAAAATCACCTAAACCCGCTTCAAACATGGGGCTGGCAGGGGATTACGCGGTTTTTGCCCTTGAAACGCCTAAAATCAGGCGCATGTGACTTTTGTTCTTATACCGGAGTAGTCCTTGAACAATCAGTGGTTTTCCAAAATTGCAATCTGGCTGGTTATCGCCATGGTGCTGTTTACCGTATTCAAGCAATTTGATCCACGCGGTAGTGCCGGCTCAAACTACCTGGGTTACTCCGAGTTCCTGGAAGAGGTGCGTGGCAAGCGCATCAAGCAGGCCACCATCGCCGAAGGCCAGGGCGGCACCGAGATTTCCGCCACCACGGTGGATGATCGCAAGGTTCGCACCACCGCAACCTACCTTGACCGCGGCCTCGTCGGCGACCTGATCGCCAACGACGTGAAGTTTGACGTCAAGCCCCGCGAAGAAACCTCCCTGCTCACGTCCCTGCTGATCAGCTGGGGTCCCATGCTGCTGCTGATCGGCGTGTGGATTTATTTCATGCGGCAGATGCAGGGCGGCGGCAAGGGCGGGGCTTTCAGCTTCGGTAAATCCAAGGCGCGCCTGCTCGATGAATCCACCAATCCAGTGACTTTTGCCGACGTGGCGGGCTGCGACGAAGCCAAGGAAGAAGTCAAGGAAGTGGTCGACTTCCTGAAAGACCCTGCCAAATTCCAGAAACTGGGTGGCCGCATTCCGCGTGGTTTGCTGCTGGTCGGCCCTCCGGGCACCGGTAAAACCCTGCTGGCCAAGAGTATTGCCGGCGAAGCCAAGGTTCCGTTTTTCTCGATTTCCGGCTCTGACTTCGTTGAAATGTTCGTCGGTGTAGGCGCGTCGCGTGTGCGCGACATGTTCGACAACGCCAAGAAAAATGCGCCTTGCATCATCTTCATCGATGAAATCGACGCAGTCGGCCGCCAGCGCGGTGCGGGCCTGGGCGGCGGCAATGACGAAYGCGAGCAGACCCTGAACCAGATGCTGGTCGAGATGGACGGCTTTGAAACCAATGTCGGCGTGATCGTGGTGGCTGCCACCAACCGTCCCGACATCCTGGACGCCGCCTTGCTTCGTCCCGGCCGTTTTGACCGCCAGGTCTATGTGACGCTGCCCGATATCCGCGGCCGCGAGCAGATCCTGAATGTGCACATGCGCAAGGTTCCGCTCGGCCAGGATGTGAGCCCCGGGGTTATTGCCCGCGGCACGCCCGGCATGTCGGGCGCTGACCTGGCCAACCTGTGCAACGAAGCTGCCCTGATGGCTGCACGCCGCAACGCGCGCACCGTCGAGATGCAGGACTTCGAAAAAGCCAAAGACAAGATACTGATGGGCCCCGAGCGCAAGAGCATGGTCATGCCCGAAGAAGAGCGCCGCAACACGGCCTACCATGAGTCCGGTCACGCGCTGCTCGGCAAGATGCTGCCGAAGTGCGATCCGGTTCACAAGGTCACCATCATTCCGCGCGGCCGTGCCCTGGGCGTGACCATGAGCCTGCCGGCGCAAGACCGCTACAGCTATGACCGCGAGTACATGCTCAGCCAGATCAGCATGCTGTTTGGCGGCCGTATTGCCGAAGAAGTCTTCATGAACCAGATGACCACAGGCGCCAGCAACGACTTTGAACGTGCCACAGCGCTGGCCCGCGACATGGTGACCCGTTACGGCATGACCGAGGCCCTGGGCCCCATGGTGTACGCGGAAAATGAAGGCGAAGTGTTTTTGGGCCGTTCGGTCACCAAGACCAACAACATGAGCGAGTCGACCCTGCAAAAGGTGGACGGTGAAGTACGCCGAATCATCGACCAGCAGTACGCCCAGGCGCGCAAGCTGATCGAGGACAACCAGGACAAGATGCATGCCATGGCCAAGGCCCTGCTCGAATGGGAAACCATTGACGGCGACCAGCTGGACGACATCATGGCCGGCAAGGAACCCCGGCCGCCCAAGGACTGGACGCCGCGCAATTCGTCGGTAGGCGGCGGTAGCGGTCCCAGCGGCGGCACGCCGGCTGTCAGTACCGATCCGGCGCCGACGGTAGCCTGATGCCTCCACAAGCATGAAGACGACTGCCAGGCAGTCATCACAACCGGGGCCAGTCCCCGGTTTTTTCATGGTGGAGAACATGGCTCGTGTGCTTGCCACTTTGTGTGGCTTCGGCAATGCACCGTTCCTTGCGCGATATTGCATTGCGTACCGGCCTGTGGTTTAACCCTTCATTCGTTTTGGGACATCCATCCATGATCTGGCAAACCTCCCGCTTTCAGATTGACCTGTCAAAGCCGCGCGTCATGGGTATCGTCAATGTCACGCCCGACTCATTTTCGGATGGGGGCAGGYATTTCACCCTCGGTGGTGGTTTTTCAGGTGTCTTTGCTCATTGCGAGAAATTGATCCGGGATGGCGCCGACATGCTGGACATTGGCGGTGAATCAAGCCGGCCTGGCGCGCCGCCCGTGTCACTGGAGGAAGAGCTTGAACGGGTGCTGCCGGTGGTTCGCCATGCGGTCAGCCTGGGGGTGCCGCTGTCGGTCGACACATACAAACCTGAGGTGATGCAGGCTGTGCTTGACCTGGGCGCCGATGTCATCAACGACATCTGGGCCCTGCGCAAGCCGGGTGCGGTGYAGGTGGTGGCGCAGCACCCGAATTGCGGTGTCTGCCTGATGCACATGCACCGCGAACCGCAGACCATGCAGGTTGCCCCCATGGAGGGCGACGTGGTGCCGCAGGTGAGGGCTTTTCTGGAAAGCGCCGCATCTGGCCTGCAGGCCGCTGGCGTTGATAAAACCCGCATCGTGCTGGATGTGGGTGTGGGCTTTGGCAAAACCGTGGCGCAGAATTTCGCGTTGCTCGCGCGCCAGCAGGAATTCCTCGCTGCCGGCTATCCGTTGCTGGCCGCCTGGTCGCGCAAATCGTCTTTGGCCGCCGTGACCAGCACTTCCCTCGCAACTGTCGCCCAGCTCGACGTGACCGACCGCATGGTGCCCAGTGTGGCGGCCGCCGTGCTGGCGGTGGACCGCGGCGCCCGTATCGTGCGTGCGCATGATGTGCGCGAGACCGTGCAGGCCCTGAAGGTATGGATGGCAGCGCATTAGCAGTTTTATCGCTATCCGGCAAAGATGGCGGCTTTGACTGACAAAGGGCTGTACGGGGCCACCTAAAATAGACCCCTGTTTCAATAACAACAAGCTCCACAGGGACAAAATTCCATGACCAGAAAATACTTCGGCACCGACGGCATTCGCGGAACGGTGGGCCAGCCCCCGATCACGCCCGATTTCGTCTTGCGGCTTGCGCACGCTGTCGGCCGGGTCCTTCGCAAAACCGAATCCCGCCCCACGGTGCTGATCGGCAAGGACACCCGCATTTCGGGCTACATGCTGGAAAGCGCGCTGGAGTCCGGTTTCAACTCCGCCGGCGTCGATGTGGTGCTGCTCGGCCCCTTGCCTACACCGGGTGTGGCCTACCTCACGCGAGCCCAGCGCGCCAGCCTGGGAGTCGTCATCAGCGCGAGCCACAACGCCTACCCCGACAACGGCATCAAGTTTTTCAGCGCGCAGGGCACGAAGCTCGATGATGCGTGGGAACTGGCCGTGGAAGCTGCGCTCGACGAGCCACCCGTCTGGGCTGATTCTGCGACTTTGGGCAAAGCCCGCCGTCTCGATGATGCGGCAGGGCGTTATACCGAATTTTGCAAAAGCACCTTTGCCAATGACCTGACGCTTCGCGGCCTGAAGATCGTGGTCGACGGTGCCCACGGTGCGGCCTATCACATCGCCCCCATGGTGTTCCATGAGCTGGGCGCTGAAGTCATTGCCATCGGCTGCGCACCCGACGGCCTGAACATCAACCACGAAGTCGGTGCGACGCACCCCGAGGCGCTGATCGCCAAGGTCAAGGCCAGCAAGGCGGACTACGGCATTGCGCTGGACGGCGACGCCGACCGGCTACAGATCGTGGACGCCGAAGGCCGGCTCTTCAACGGCGACGAGGTGCTGTACCTGATGGTCAACGAACGCCTGGCGCGCGGCGAGAAAGTACCCGGCACCGTGGGCACCCTGATGACCAATATGGCCGTGGAAGTGGCGTTGAAGGCCAAAGGCGTGGAATTTGTACGCGCCAAGGTCGGCGACCGCTACGTGCTCGAGGAGCTTGAAAAACGCGGCTGGCTGCTGGGCGGCGAGGGTTCGGGCCACCTGCTGGCACTCGACAAGCACACCACCGGTGACGGCCTCATCAGCGCGCTGCAGGTGTTGCAGGCCTGTGTGCGCAGCAAGAAAACTCTGGCCCAGCTGCTGAGCGATGTGGTGTTGTTTCCGCAGACGCTGGTCAATGTGCGCCTCAAGCCCGACCAGGACTGGAAGAGCAGCAAACCCCTGGCCGACATGACCAAAACGGTGGAAGCCGAGTTGGGCAACACGGGCCGCCTGTTGATTCGTGCCAGTGGCACCGAGCCGCTGCTGCGTGTGATGGTCGAAGCGCGTGATGCAGCCCAGGCCAAAAGCTGCGCCGAGCGGGTGGCGGACACGGTACGGTCCTGAGCGATTTATTCAAGAGAA
>NZ_JBFUCA010000142.1:0-8857 GCF_056405475.1 Polaromonas sp. P1_G4 | reverse complement strand
GTGTGTCGGTCAGCCCGGCTTTGGCTACCAGGCCATTGAGGGTGCTGAGCTGCGATTGGGTGGCAATCGTGTCTGCCACGGACACCGGGGTGGAGGTGGTGGCGCAGCCGGCGAGGGCGGCAACAGCGGTAGCGAGGACCAGAAAGCGGCGGTTCAACATGAAAGATTCTCCTGATTAATCCTGATTAAGACGAGGCCAAGGGTAGGAGAGCCCGATGACAGATTCGTGACGGTAATTTGAAGGTTTTGTGACGCTATAGAGGGGCGGCAGCCCGCCGGGAGGCTGTCATATTTGTCACATCCTTGTCACACAAGATTTCTACAGTCGACGCATCTTCCCGATCAATCCCAACCAGTTTCGACCAATCCCAACCCAAGAGGTGTTCTGATGAACCTGACTTTCAAAGCTTCCCTGACTACCGTAGTAGGCCTTGCCCTGACGTCGCTTGCCACGCTCGCCGCCGCCCAGGACGTGACCGGCGCCGGTGCGAGCTTCCCGGCCCCCCTGTATTCCAAGTGGGCGGCTGACTACAACAAGGCCACCAGCGTCAAGATCAACTACCAGTCGGTCGGTTCAGGCGCCGGTTTGCGCCAGATTGAAGCCAAAACGGTCGATTTTGGCGCCTCTGATGCCCCCCTGAAAGATGAAGAACTGGCCAAAAAAGGCCTGATGCAATTTCCCACGGTGATCGGCGGCGTCATTCCTGTGGTCAATATCAAGGGCATCACCCCCGGCCAGCTCAAGCTGAGCGGCCAGGTGCTGGGCGACATCTACCTTGGCAAGATCACCAAGTGGACCGACCCGGCCATCAAGGCCCTGAACCCCACGCTGCCCCTGCCTGACGCCGCCATCGCACCGGTGCGCCGCGCCGACGGCTCCGGCACCAGCTTCATCTTCACCAACTACCTGAGCAAGGTCAACGCCGAGTGGAAGTCCAAAGTGGGCGAGGGCACCGCAGTGAACTGGCCCGTAGGCGCTGGCGGCAAGGGCAATGAAGGCGTGGCGGCATTCGTCGGCCGTCTGCCTAATTCGATCGGCTATGTGGAATACGCCTACGTCAAGCAAAACAAGATGACTTTTGCCCAGCTGAAGAACGCCGCTGGCAACTTCGTGTCGCCTGAAGATGGCGCATTCAAGGCCGCCGCCGCAGGTGCCGAGTGGTCCAAGAGCTTCTACCAGATCCTGACCGAGCAGCCTGGCAAGGATTCGTGGCCCATCACCGGCGCTACTTTCATCCTGATGCAGAAAGTCCAGGACAAGCCTGCCCAGGCCGCTGCTTCACTCAAGTTCTTTGAGTGGGCTTACAAAAACGGCGACAAAACTGCCGACGACCTGGACTATGTGCCCATGCCTGCCGCCGTGAAAACCATCATTGAAAAAGCCTGGGGCGACATCAAGGACACCTCGGGCAAGGTTGTCGCTTACAAATAAGCGCAACAAGCTGATTTTCCGCAGTCGTTACATACCATAGGGGTT
Source organism: Polaromonas sp. P1_G4 (assembly GCF_056405475.1). NCBI lineage: Bacteria > Pseudomonadati > Pseudomonadota > Betaproteobacteria > Burkholderiales > Comamonadaceae > Polaromonas > Polaromonas sp. P1_G4. Next base: position 7,380 of record NZ_JBFUCA010000142.1, on the reverse strand, counting down.
TCTCACGTGTCCTCTACACTTCCGGCTAGCCGGGCCGCTTTTGACCACCCGGCAAAAGCGACCGGACGCGATATGACCAATCCTCCTCCTGGCGGCACTGTGCGCAGAAGCCCCCTGGCAGATCGGCTTTTCGGCTGGGCTGCGCAGGGCGCGGCCTGGCTGACACTGGCCCTGCTGGCCGGCATCCTGGTTTCCCTCGTCATCGGGGCGTGGCCAGCGATCAGCAAATACGGCCTCGGCTTCCTCACCAGCAGCGTCTGGGACCCTGTCAAGGGCGAGTACGGCGGACTGGTCATGATTTACGGCACCATTGCCACGTCATTGATCGCACTGCTCATCGCGGTGCCGGTGAGCTTCGGCATCGCGCTGTTCCTGACCGAGTTGTCACCCGCATGGCTCAAAAGGCCCCTGGGCACCGCCATCGAACTGCTCGCCGCCGTGCCGTCCATCGTCTACGGCATGTGGGGCCTGCTGGTGTTCGGCCCCATCCTGGCCACCTACGTACAGCAGCCGCTGCAAAGCCTTTTGAGYGGCGTGCCTTATCTGGGCGCGCTGGTGTCTGGCCCCCCCGTCGGTATCGGTATTTTGTCGGCGGGCATCATCCTGGCCATCATGATCATTCCCTTCATCGCCTCGGTGATGCGGGACGTGTTTGAAGTGACACCGGTGCTGCTCAAAGAGTCCGCCTATGGGCTGGGCTCCACCACCTGGGAAGTTGTCTCCAAGGTCGTGCTGCCTTACACCAAAGCCGGTGTGGTGGGCGGCATCATGCTGGGCCTGGGCCGGGCCTTGGGCGAAACCATGGCGGTCACGTTCGTGATCGGCAATTTCAACCAGCTCGATTCGCTGAGTCTCTTCCAGGCCGCCAACAGCATCACGTCGGCGCTGGCCAACGAGTTCGCTGAAGCGGGCGAGGGCCTGCACCAGGCTGCTTTGATTTACCTGGGCCTGGTGCTGTTCTTCATCACGTTTGTCGTGCTGTCGCTGTCCAAGCTGCTGCTGGCCCAACTGCGAAAAAGTGAAGGGGTGAAAACATGAGCGCCGTGATGCACGATGCGCGGTTGGCCAAGTTTGCCCGCCGCAAGCGGGTCAACCGGATTGCGCTGGTTCTCTCCCTCGCAGCCATGTCCTTTGGCCTGTTCTGGCTGGCATGGATTTTGTGGGAAACGATTCGCCTGGGCGTGGGCGGTCTTTCATGGGCAACCCTGACCCAGATGACGCCGGCGCCCAATGAAGAGGGCGGTATCGCCAACGCAATTTACGGCTCCTTCCTGATGGTGCTGCTGGCCACTTTTGTGGGCACGCCGATCGGCATCATGGCGGGCATCTACCTGGCCGAATACAACACCAAGGGCATGCTGGCATCCGTGACGCGCTTCGTCAACGACATTCTGCTGTCTGCACCATCCATCGTGATTGGCCTGTTTGTGTACACGGTCGTCGTGTCGCAGTTCAAATCCTATTCGGGCTGGGCCGGTGTCCTGGCGCTGGCACTGATCGTTATTCCCGTGGTGATTCGCACCACGGAAAACATGCTGCAACTGGTGCCGCCAGGCCTGCGTGAAGCGGCTTACGCCTTGGGCGCGCCGAAGTGGAAGGTCATCACCAGCATCACMTTGCGTGCCGCACGTGCCGGCGTGACGACCGGCATCCTGCTGGCCGTGGCGCGGATTGCCGGGGAAACGGCGCCGCTGCTCTTCACGGCGCTGAACAACCAGTTCTGGACGTCTGACCTAAGCCAGCCCATGGCGAGCCTGCCTGTGACGATCTTCAAGTTTGCGCTGAGCCCTTACGAGAACTGGCAGCAGCTGGCGTGGGCAGGCGTGTTCCTGATCACCATGGCCGTGCTTGGCTTGAACATCCTGGCGCGTGTATTGACACGCGCCAAAAACTGACAGGCTGACGCCTTTCCTTTAGACCACACAACACAACAAGGTCACAGATGGATACCCTTACTGCACCACGTGAGCAATCGAAAATTTCGGTCAAGAACCTCGACTTCTACTACGGCAAGTTCCACGCCCTCAAAAGCATCAACCTGGRAATTCCCGAGAAGAAGGTCACGGCCTTCATCGGCCCTTCGGGCTGCGGCAAGTCGACGTTGTTGCGCATCTTCAACCGCATGTATGAGCTTTATCCCGAGCAGCGCGCAGAAGGTGAAATCATGTTCGACGGTGAGAACCTGCTGACGTCCAAAAAAGACGTGGCGCTGATCCGCTCCAAGGTCGGTATGGTGTTCCAGAAGCCGACGCCGTTCCCGATGTCGATCTACGACAACATCGCCTTTGGCGTGAAACTGTTCGAAAGCCTGAACGCTTCGGACATGGACGAGCGCGTGGAATGGGCGCTACGCAAGGCCGCGCTGTGGACGGAAGTCAAGGACAAGCTGAACCAGAGCGGCTCCAGCCTCTCGGGCGGCCAGCAGCAACGCCTGTGCATTGCCCGCGGCATCGCCATCAAGCCTGAAGTGCTGCTGCTGGACGAGCCCTGTTCGGCGCTGGACCCTATTTCCACCGCCAAGGTGGAAGAGCTGATTGCCGAGCTCAAGAACGAATACACGGTAGTCATCGTGACGCACAACATGCAGCAGGCGGCCCGCTGCAGCGACTACACCGCCTATATGTATCTGGGCGACCTGGTTGAGTTTGGAGCAACCGAAGACTTGTTCTTCAAGCCAAAACGTAAAGAAACCGAAGACTACATCACCGGCCGTTTCGGCTGATACGGATTAGGGAGCACACATGCCTGATAAACACCTATCGACCCAGTTTGACAGCGAACTCAACGGCGTCTCTTCGCGCGTGATGGAGTTGGGCGGCCTCGTCGAGTCGCAGATTCGCCTGGCCATCTATGCGCTGTCCCAGTTCAGCGCCGAAAGCGCCAACCAGGTGATCGAAACCGAATCGCGCGTCAACGCGATGGAAATCGACATCGACCGCGAGCTGTCGTCCATCATTGCGCGGCGCCAGCCTACGGCTCGCGACCTGCGCCTGCTGATTGCGATTTCCAAGACCACAGCCAACCTCGAGCGTGCCGGCGACGAGGCCGAGAAGATTGCCCGCATGGTCAAGTCCATCATAGAAAGCGGATCGGCCCGTGCCCTGCCTTCGTCCGACCTGCGCATCGCGGCGGAGCTTGCTTCCGGCCTGCTGCGCAAGGCACTGGATGCTTTTGCCCGGCTGGACACCGCGGTCGCGGTTTCCATCCTCAAGGAAGACGACCAGATCGACCAGGAATTCGACGGTTTTGTGCGCAAGCTCATCACTTACATGATGGAAGACCCGCGCACGATTTCGCCTAGCCTGGACCTGCTGTTTGTGGCCAAGGCCATCGAGCGCGTGGGCGACCATGCCAAGAACATCGCAGAATTCATCATTTACATCGTCAAGGGCGCCGACGTGCGGCACACGCCGATGGAACAGATTGAATCCGCAGTAAAGTAAAGACGGAATGAAACACCTGCCACGCATACTGATTGTTGAAGACGAGCCAGCCATTGCCGAGTTGATTGCCGTCAACCTGCGGCATGGTGGCTTTGACCCCGTGGTGGCGGAAGACAGTGTGTCGGCCCAGCGCGAACTCGACGCTGTGTTGCCCGATGCCATCCTGCTCGACTGGATGCTGCCGGGGCAAAGCGGCCTGGCGTTGGCGCGTCACTGGCGCAAGCAGGCGCGTACCAAGAGCATTCCCATCCTCATGTTGACGGCACGCGGTGACGAGCCCGACAAGGTGGCCGGGCTGGATGCCGGCGCCGACGACTACATCACCAAGCCGTTTTCTACCCAGGAACTGTTGGCGCGCATACGTGCCGTGCTGCGGCGCCGCGCTCCCGAGTCGGTGAACGACAGCGTGACCGTCGGCGGGCTGGTCCTGGACGCCGCCACGCATCGCATTTCCTACCTGGGCCAGGAGCTCAAGCTGGGCCCGACCGAGTTCAAGCTGCTGCACTACCTGATGAAACACGCCGAGCGCGTCCACAGCCGCAGCTCCCTGCTCGATAAGGTGTGGGGCGACCACGTGTTCATTGAAGAGCGCACCGTCGACGTCCACGTCAAGCGTCTGCGTGAGGCCTTGGGCGCAGCGGGCACCATGGTGGAAACTGTGCGCGGCGCCGGCTACCGGCTGACGGCGATGGCCGCCAACAACCCGGTCGCTGCGGCACAATCCAGCGCATGATCAATCGGTGGATTGTTTTTGCCGCCTGCATGATTGTTGGCGGCGGTTTGGGCTTTTGGGCGCGCACCGCAAACGGCTTGACCTTCGGACTGGGCATAGGCTTGGCTGTGGGGGCGATGGTCTGGCTGGTCATCGACAGCTTCTACATCGGCCGCCTGCTGCGCTGGCTGCGCATCGAACAAAACAACGATACACCGGCCGTGACGGCCGGCAGCGCCCCCAGCCTTCCCGGTGTATGGGGCGAGGTAGCGGACCGGACCCGCCGGCTGCTCAAGAATCGCGATCAACAGTTGCAGGAAAGCCAGGCGCGCCTCGATGAATTCCTGGCGGCCATGCAGGCCTCGCCGAGCGGCGTGGTGCTGCTCGACGCGCAAGGCCGTATCGAGTGGTGCAACCAGATGGCCAGCCAGCACTTCGGGTTTGACGCCCAGCGCGACGTGCTGCAGCACATCGCCAACCTGGTGCGTGACCCGGCCTTCAAGGCTTATATGGCAGCGGGTGATTTCTCGCACGACGTGGTGATCCCGGGCAACTTCAGCACGCCGGCCCGCCCGGTGAAGCTGTCGGTGCATGTGCATTCCTATGGCAAAAACCGCAAGCTGCTACTGTCGCGGGACATCACGGCCGTGGAGCTGGCAGAAGCCATGCGTCGCGACTTTGTGGCCAATGTGTCGCATGAGATCCGCACGCCATTGACAGTCCTGTCGGGTTTTATCGAAACCTTGCAAACGCTGCCGCTCAAGGAGCCGGAGCGTGCCCGCTACCTGGCGCTGATGTCGCAGCAGTCGCAGCGCATGCAGACGCTGGTGAATGACCTGCTGACCCTGTCGCGACTGGAAGGCAGCCCGTTTCCGGGCGCCAGTGACTGGATGACCGTCAGTGCGCTGATGGCCCAATCAGAGCAGGAGGCAAGGGCCTTGTCGTTGGTGATTGCGCCGCAGGGCCACCAGCTGGAATTTGACCAGGGGCCAGGCACCGAAATCGCCGGGGTACAGACCGAGCTTTATAGCGCGATGTCCAATCTGGTAACCAATGCAGTGCGCTACACGCCGGAGGGCGGTTTGGTCCGCGTCAGCTGGGCGCTGCTGGAGGACGGGCGTGGTGAGTTCAAGGTCAAGGACACCGGGCCGGGTATCGCGCCTGAGCACCTGCCACGCCTGACGGAACGTTTTTACCGTATCGACCGCAGCCGATCGCGTGAAACCGGGGGCACCGGCCTGGGCCTTGCCATCGTCAAACATGTCGCCCAGCGTCACGGTGCTGAGCTCAACATTCAAAGTGAACCGGGGCACGGCTCCTGCTTTTCCATCATTTTTCCCGTCGTGCGCGTTCGCCGGACTCAACCAGTTTGAGTCACCTTCAGGCTGCGCCTGACTGCATGCCACAACAGAGCCAGAAAACATGCCGCAACGAGGCCAATGGCGAGCGTGCTGGCCGCCCAGAAACTGCTGGCGGACTGCGTCGCGGCCTGGCCTGCAATGCCGTCGTAAGCCAGACGATAGCCCCCCAGAAGCCCAAGGCCCCATAGCAGCACGCCATAAAGGGCCAGCGGCGCAATGGTGATGCGGTAGCAGCGGAGCAAAAAGGCCGTCAGGGCCTGTGTTGCATCGGCGACGTGATAGAACGCAACCCACACCAGCAAAGCGGAGGCCAGCGCGACGATTTCCGGGTTGCCGGAGTACCAGCCTGCCAGCACGGGGCCGGCCATTGAAACCACGGCCGCGAGTGTCAGCGCCGCGAGCCCTGTGAGCTTCAGCCCCAGCAGCACCACGCGTTTTGCGTAATCCGGGCGTCCTGCGCCTATCCAGAACGAAACGCGGGCACTGCACGCGATGGCCATGGACAGCGGCATCATGTAGAGAACCGCGGCCACGCTGGATGCAATCTGGTGGCTTGCGGAGGCCACGGTGCCGAGGCGGGCGATGAAGAGTGCCATCAGCGTGAACGACGTCACTTCCACCAGATAAGCCAGGCCGCCGGGAATGCCGAGCCTGGCGARGTGACCTATTTGCAGCCAGTCCGGCCGTTCCATGCGTTGCCAGATGCGATAGGGCAGGTACAGCGTCTGTGTGCGCAGCATCAGGATGGCCAGCGCCAGCAGCAGGTAGTTCACAATCAGCGTGGCCCATGCGCAGCCGACAGCGCCCATGGGTTCTACGCCGGCACCGCCGGCCACCAGCCAGATAGACAGGGGGATCTTGACCAGCAGGGCGCCGACCTGCAGCCAGGTGACCAACAGCGGCTTGCCCAGTGCCTGGTTGAAGGTGCTGTAGATGCGAAACAGCAGGGATGGTGCGAACGCAAAGGCCAGCACCGCAAGGTAACGCTGTACCTCATCGCGCATCAGTTCAGGCACTTGTGCCCAGCGCAGCAGGGGGCCGGGGAAGAGCATAGCTGCCATACCCACCACCACGATAAAACCGCACAGGTACATGCTTTGGCGCAGCGAAGCACCTACCGCCTCATGGCGGCGCGCGCCCATCATTTCGGCCCAGATGGGCAGCAGCGCCTGGACAATGCCGATCAGGCCAACGTAAACACTGATGTAAAGCGCCGATCCTACCGACAGCGCGGCCAGGGCCTCGTCGCTGTAGCGGCCTGCAATCACCGTGTCGGCCACACCGAAGGCCATGACGGCCAGTTGCCCGACGAGCACGGTGCCCGCGTGCTGGCTGATGATCTTGAGTTCGCTCAAGGGCTGGTTCTTGAGTTCGGGCGGGGAAGGCCCACCCGCTTGAACAGCAGGACGTTTTCCGTCTTGTCCGTGGGTCGGCGCACCGTCGCCTGGAAGGCCCAATCGGGCAAATTAACGACGCGGCTGAGCGTTGGCTGCGCCTCGACATCCACAATCAGGTAGGGGCAGCTTGCCTGCGTTCCGGCTTGCCGGAGCTCGAGCCCGCCGTGGTACTGCAGCGCGGCGGCCTGCGCACTGCCTACGCCGTAAATCTCAACGCAGGCGCTTTTGTCGACGAGATTTGCGATCTGGCGCGACAGGGGCGCAAGGCTGCGGGCATAGTCGAGCAGGGGCAGCCAGAGCGTCATCAGCAGCAGCCAGCACAGGGTGGCGCCGCCGGCAGGCAGTACCAGCGATTTCCAGATGGCCGCACGCTGCGCGCCGGCGCGCCATTTGACGAGCCAAGCCCAGGCTAGGGTGGCCAGCAGTGCGGCCAGAAACGCCAGCCACGAGAAGCTGGGTTCAAACCC
>NZ_JBFUCA010000141.1:0-8896 GCF_056405475.1 Polaromonas sp. P1_G4 | reverse complement strand
TGGAACTGCCGGATGAGCACGCTGCCCGCGCTCCTGCGTCAGTGCCAGGTGAAGCTGGTGCAAGGCGCCCACACACTCCAACACGGTGGACTGGACCAGCTCCGCGGCCTCGCCGACCTGCGAGTTGGGTGCTGCTGCGAGTTTTTCACCGACGCTGAGCATGAGCCTGGCCTTGACGGCGCCAAACAGCGCGTCCYAGTCGGCGATCGCGATGTCCAGCGGGTGGTCGGGTGTGAGCGCTTCGAGCTGCCGCTCGGGAAGCGAGGCGAGATGGGCGTCGTCAGCGCCCTCGCCGCCTCCTTTGGCCCAGTCRCGCAGAACATCCAGCGCAGCGGCACTGGTGGCGGGCAGCTCGCATCGGGACTCCTTCATGAGTTCAGGAGAGCTCAGCATGGTCAGCGCCGAGCGCGCCAGCAGCCTGATATTGGGAGGGGGTGAGGAAGCAAGCCGGATCATTTCAGAACCCTCGCTAAAGGAGTTGCATGGCGCTGCAACAGCGGTTGGGCGCTGCGCCTTCAAAGGTTCGCAATATCGCCGTACGCTCCTTTCTAGGCGGCCCTAGGCGATCCGTCCGTGCGGTAACGCACATCGGCCGCAAAAGGTTTTCAGGCCGTGTCGCGGGCCGCAGTTGAGCTGAAACAGGTAAACCGATGCTTTTGCCTGACAGACAGGCCCCCGCCATCCCAAAGCCGCCCCTCAATGCAGCAATTGGGTATAGGTTTTCCGGTCAGCCGCGTAACAGCTGCATGCCGCGGCTTCCAGGCCGCCGCGGTCAAGAACCTTCAATTCACCACGGTGGTATTCGATCAATCCACCGCGCTGCAGCGCGCTGGCGGCCGACGTGATGCCGACGCGGCGCATGCCCAGCATGTAGGCCAGAAATTCGTGCGTCACATGAAAATTGTCGGAATGCGCGCGGTCCTGACTCATCAGCAGCCATCGGGCCAGGCGCTGGCTCGTCAGGTGAAAACGAAGGCAGGCGGCTGATGCGGACTGCTGCGCCATCAAGACATAAAGGTAGCGGTTCAGGCCGCGTTGCAACGAAGCACTGCGCGCCAGCTCGCGCCGGAAAACGGCGGTGCTGATCCGCCAGGACGCCCCCGCGCCCTGCACTACCGCATGCACCGGCGCGGTGACAACGCCCAGCACCAGTTGCGCACCCAGCATGCCTTCACGCCCCACCATGCCAACCTCCACCCCCGGGCTGCCTTCCACCAGGGCCACAAGGGAAATGAAGCTTTCGACCGGGAAATAGACGTAACGTGTGGGTTTGCCGGGTTCGCACAGCACTTCAGCTAGCGACAGCTCGACGGGCTCGCAGACGGCGAGCAGGCGCAGGCGATCCTTGCGAGGGAGAAGCTCAATGAGGTGGTTTTCGACAGGGGCCAAAGCGGCTCTCCGGTGTAGGCGGACCCCGGGGAGTGCCGGGTCATGGACAAGGCCGCGCTACTGTCGTCAGTTCAATTCGGTGCCTCAGTATGCACGACGTGTCGCCAACGCCACCGTGTGCCAGCGCACACAGCACACAACAGGCCGCACACCGGAATGCTAGGAGGCGAGTTTTTCGGGAAGCAAGCGGTCGTATTCTTTCTTGACCACGGCATAACACTCACAGGTGCGCTGCTCCAGGCCCGGGCGGTCCAACACTGTGATGCGGCCGCGCGAATAGCGGATCAGCCCGAGGTTTTGCAGCTTGGTCGCGCCTTCGGTCACGCCTTCGCGGCGCACGCCCAGCATGTTGGCGATCAGCTCCTGCGTCATCACCAGCTCATTGCTCTGCAACCGGTCAAGGCTGAGGAGCAGCCAGCGGCACAGCTGCTGGTCGAGCGAATGGTGGCGGTTGCACACCGCGGTTTGTGCCATCTGCGTGATCAGTGCCTGGGTGTAGCGCAGCAGCAGGTGCAGCACCGGCGCGCGCTTGAACTCGTCCTTGATGGCCTGTGCCTTGAGGCGAAAACCCTGGCCGGCGCTTTGCACGACGGCGCGGCTGGGTGTGGACTCCCCGCCCATGAAGAGGGAAATGCCCACGACACCTTCATGGCCGACGACTGCAATCTCGGCCGAAGAGCCGTTTTCCATCACATAAAGCAGCGAGACGATGGCCGTGGTGGGAAAGTACACATGGTCCAGCGTGGTGCCCGACTCATAAAGCACCTGACCCAGCGGCATGTCGACCCATTCCAGTTGCGGCAGCCAGCGCTGCCACTCTGCTTCCGGCAATGCGGCAAGCAGCTCGTTGTCTTTGGGGTTGGAAGAATGGGCCATCGAGACACTCCGGGGCGGATCTGGCTTCGAGTTGGGCCTCTGGCAGAGATCTCGCACCGTCTTCGAAGTATAGGCACTAACGGCCCTCCGGTATGTGCGCTACCGCACAAACGAAAGTTCCCCGGCAAAGTCCACCTCCAGGGCTTTTGTGGGCCTCGGTACTACCGGCTCACTTCTTCAACCGCCTCGGTGGTCTGCAAGGCATGAATGGCGATTTGTGCCGACATGAGCGCCAGTGACGCCAGCGGGTAGGTGCCGCTGATGATGCCCCTGAAGGCGACTTCTGCGGCCACGGCGTCCTGGCCCAGGCCTTCAGTGGCGGCGATGATGCATTCTTCAATGCCGCCCAGCCCGGCGTCCCCGAACAGGTCTTCAMCTTCGTAGGTCACGCGGTATTCGTACTGGGTCTTGTCAAAAGAGTCGATGTTAAAACGGACGATCATGGCGGCTCCTCTCGCGCAACTGCGAATGGTTCAAAAAAAATGCTACAAAATCAATAGCTGCTTGCGCCCGACCCTATTGGTCTACAGGCCAAAATGACTCAAAACGCCCTGCCCGGCAACGCGCCCGCCAGCAAAGCAGGCCGTGAGCAGATAGCCGCCCGTGGGGGCTTCCCAGTCCAGCATTTCACCGGCGCAGAACACGGGCTGGGGCACTGCAGCCGCAGCACCCAGCTGTAGCTGTGCACTCAGGCCCTCAAACATCACGCCGCCCGCGGTGCTGATGGCTTCATCCATCGGCCTGGCCGCAGTAACGCGCACCGGCAGCGCCTTGATGCCGGCGGCCAGGCGCACCGGATCGGCAATCGCGTCCTTGCCCAGCAGTTCGTACAACATCGCGGCCTTGATGCCATCCAGGTTCAGGCGGCTCTTGAGGTGACTGGACAGCGAGCGTGAGCCGCGCGGGTGGCGCACCTCCACCAGCACCTGCTCGGCGGTCTTGGCGGGCAGCAAATCGAGCAGGAAGGTGGCGCTGCCGTGTTCAGCAATCTCGTCACGCAGCAAGGAGGAAGCGGCATAGATCAGGCTGCCTTCGACACCGGTGGCAGTGGCGACAAACTCGCCCTTGCGGCTGAAGCTGCGGCCATGTGAATCGGTGAAGCTGATGGCCACGGACTTGAAGGGCTGGCCGGCAAAACGGCTGGCGAAATGCTCTGTCCAGCCGATGTGCGGCTGTGGACTTTTACCTATGAGTTCCTGCAGGAATTCGCGGCGGGTCTCGCCGGCGTCGGCTGCCGCCTCTTCAAGCTGCGCCGGACTGTCCGCGCGTGCGGCCACGTCGAAGCCGCAGTTGGACGGCTGCAGCGGTGCCACCGCCACGCCGCGCTCAGCCAGCAGCGGCGCCCAGGCACCATCAGAGCCCAGCCGCGCCCAGCTGCCGCCGCCCAAAGCCAGCACCACGGCGTCAGCGTGTGCCAGCACCTCGCCGGTGGGCGTTGAGAACTTCAGCGCGCCGTCATCGGCCCAGCCCAGCCAGCGGTGCCGCATGGAAAACTGCACGCCGGCCAGGCGAAGGCGGTGCAGCCACGCGCGCAGCAGCGGCGCAGCCTTCATGTCTTTGGGGAACACGCGGCCCGAGCTGCCGATAAAGGTTTCCACGCCCAGCGCTTCAGCCCAGGCACGCAGCTCGGCCGGGCCGAACGCGGCCAGCAACGGCGTCAGCTGCGCAGCGCGCTCGCCATAGCGGCTCAGAAAAGCCTCGGGTGCTTCGGAATGCGTGAGGTTGAGCCCGCCCTTGCCGGCCAGCAAAAACTTGCGCCCCACCGAAGGCATGGCGTCGTACACCTCGACCTTCACGGCCGCACCGGCAGCGGCCAGCACCTCGGCGGCCATCAGGCCGGCGGGTCCGCCGCCTATGACGGCAATACGCAGGGGGCCGACAGGCGGCGGTTTCACGGGAGAGGCTGAATCGTTCAAAAGGTGTTCCGTCTGCTCGCGGAGGCGAGGTATGGTGAGATGGGAGAAATCAAGGCCAAACAGCAGCCGCTTTCCTGAAAGGCATCAAAGATAGCGCTTCGCAGGCGAATGTGTTTGCTCTGTTTTTGATAGCTGCTTGCGCCCGATCCGATTGGCCTGCAGGGCTAAATCGCTTAAAAACAGGGGCCAGGTACAGGTTTGGCGCCGATTGGCGGCATGCGCCAATTATCACAGGCCGCACTTGCCGGCCTGCGCGGCGCATTGCATTACATGGGCGGCGCAAAACCATCGCGGCCGACGATGACACGCAGCGCGGTCGGCTTGCCGGCTTTTTCCTGCGCCGTGATCATCACCTTGGCACCCGGCACCAGCAAGGCGTTTTCGTCGGCCTTGCCGGGCTTGAAGGACACCACCGGCACATCCGGCGGAACAATCACGGTTTTCTCGCCGTCCTTGTAGCGCAACGTGAGCTTTTGCCCGCCGGGCACCGACGTTGGCGCCGCGGCCAGGTCGGCCACGGTAGCGTTGGTCATGGTGCTGTCGGGCCGCAAATCCCAGGGGCGGTGGCCTTCACCGGCGCCGCGCGCTGCTTCGGGGAACACCAGCACCTCCAGCGCCAGCTGGCTGCCGTCGGGCTGCGGCATGCCGGCGGTGCCGATGTAGCTGCCGGGCTTGATGTCGGCGAGCGACAGCGGGTACACCTCGGACACGTCCATCTCGGCCGGGCGCACCAGCGTGATCACTTCGCCGCTGCGTTCCCTGATGGTGAGGCTGGTCGCATCGACTTTTTCAATCGTCGCGCGCAGGCGCACCGTGGGGTTAGTCGGTGCCGGGGTTTGGGCCCATGCCAGTGGCAGGACGGCCAGGAAGGTTAGCGAGGCGGCAAGTTGCTTGAACATGGTTGTCTCTTTCTTCAGGTCGGCGAATAACATGGGGTAGAGCGCGGGCTGTGTGAGATCAATCCAGCTCGACAACAGTTCCCCGCCCCGTCAGGAAAGCTGCTTTCACCGGCGCGCCGGGGTAAATCAGCTGCACCGCCGCACGGTAGTCCTGCAGCTGCGCCACCAGCGCGGGCTGCAGCTCCGGCGCCACGGCGGATTTGTAGTCGAGCACCCACCAGTGGCCTTCGTGGCCGGCGTCCTTGCGCTGCACCAGGCGGTCCAGCCGCAAGTCTTTCCCGGCGTAGACAAGGCCGACTTCGTTGCCTTGCCAGGCCACGGCTTGCGGGCTCCAGGCCCAGGCGCCCTCACCCGCCAGAATGCGCCCGGCCAGGCCGGCGGCCTCGGCTGCCTGTGCAGGGCTCAGGCGAAACTCGCGCGCCGCCGCCTTGATCTGAGGGTCTGACAACGCACCACCCCACTCCAGCAGGCGGTGCATGGCCTTGCCGATGCGGGCCTTGAGCGAATCTTCATCAACGCGCACCGCAGCAGGCTCGGAAATCGTCATGACCTCGGGCAGTTCAGGCAACTCGGGCAGGTAGAACACGCCCGCGTCGGCCGCATCGAGATGGGCGGCTGCGGACTCATCCGCGACCGGCGCAGGCAGTTCGCCCACCAGTGCGTGCAGGCGCTGCCACCAGCTCTCAGTCGTCACGCGGTGCGGCTCGATGGAGGAAATCACCAGCGTACGGCGGGCGCGCGTCAGCGCTACATACAGGGCGTTGAGTTCTTCGCGCTTGCGGGCCGCCTGCTCGCTCGCCAATGTGTCGGCAGCGCAGGCGGGCGGGCGGCTTTCGCTAACCAGGAAGACGAACTTGCGCGGCTCCGTCGCCTCGCCGGGCCAGTCGACCAGCACGCCCATGCTGTCGGCATTGCGCTCGACGGTGTCGGTGTCCAGCAGCAGCACGGCTTCGGCTTCAAGGCCTTTGGCGCCGTGGATGGTCAGCAGCCGAACGGCCTCGCTGCTGACGGCTGCCGGCGCCTGCGTGCCCCCGGCCTTGAGGGCGCGCACAAAACCGTAGGGCGTGGCATAACGCCCACCGTCCAGCGCCAGCGACACACCCAGCAGCGCGCGCAGGTTGGCCAGCACCGCGCTGCGCTGGGCCGCCGGGGCGGCAGCGCCAAAACGCGCCAGCACGTCGCCGTCGTCGTAAATGCCCTGCAGCGCATCATGCGGCGGCAAGCGGTCCAGCCAGCTCTTCCACTTGGTCAAAACAGGCCCCAGCCCTTTCAGGCCAGGCGCAAGCAGCTCCTCTTTTTGTAGCAGGCTGTACCACGGCTGGTGGTGCTCGCGCTGCAGCAGCGCCAGTTGCACCAGGCAATCGTCAGCCAGCCCGAACAGCGGCGAACGCAGCGCACGTGCCAGCGAGAGGTCGTGCTGCGGCGACACCAGCACGTCGAGCAGCGCCACCACGTCCAGCACTTCGCAGCAGTCGATCAGCTCGGTTTTCTCGCCCACCTGCGCGGGAATGTGCAGCGCGCGTAGCTCGTCCTGCAGCGGCAGCAGGCCTGCGCGTTTGCGCGAGAGGACCATCACGTCCTGGGGGCGCAGTCCGGCGGCGACCTGTTCGGATATCCATGCGGCGGCCTGCCGGGCCTCGCGCGTGCGCAGGGTCTCCTCGGGCAATTCGCGCGGCGTGGTCAGGCTGTCGCGCCAGCCGGCGGCCAGCGGCGAGACCTCTTCTTCGTCCTTGTTGCGTGCAATGGGCGGAAGCCGGCCCACAGCGCCGGCCCGGCCAGAGGCCGTGGTGTGTTCGCGGAAACCGTCGTACCCGTCGGTTTCGCGCGCCGTGGCCATGGCCGAATTGACGATGTCGATCACCGCCTCGGCGTTGCGCCGGGTGTGGTCGCAGCTGAGCAAGTCACCGCCCAGGCCGTGCACCACAAAAGCCTGCGCGGCACGAAACACCTGCGGCTCGGCGCGGCGGAAGCGGTAAATGCTTTGTTTGGGGTCGCCCACCAGGAACACGCTGGGCGCCGTGCCCGCACCCGAGTAGCCGATGAGCCAGGCATACAGAGCCTGCCACTGCAGCGGGTTGGTGTCCTGGAACTCGTCAATCATCAGATGCCGGATGCGCGCGTCCAGCCGCTCCTGCACCCAGCCCGACAGCACGGGGTCGGCCAGCATCAGCAGCGCGGCCCTCTCAACGTCATTCATGTCGACCCAGCCGCGGTCACGCTTCAAGGCGGTGAACTGGGCGATCAGCACGCGCGTCAGGCGCGCCATGCGCTGCTGGTACAGCCAGGCGTCATGCTGCTGGCGGGCCGCCACCACACGCAGCACCAGGTCTTGCGCAATGCGCACCTGTTCGATGCCGACAATTTTTTCGCCGAACTTGCGCGGCGTGCCCTTTTCGGTCAATAGGGCCGCAATGGCCGCCGGGAAGTCTCCGGCCGTCAACGCCTGCTCCAGTTCCACGCCTTTGGCCGAAAAAGTCGGCGCGCTCGCGCGGCCCAGCGCGATGGCGGCGTCCCTCAAGGTTTGCCGGTGAAAACGGTTGGTGCTGAGCAGCTCTTCGGGTTCATCAAGGCCGCCAAATTCAGTGAACTGTGCACTGAAGGCTTGTACCGAGGCGTCGATCACGCCTTTTTCATCAGCCAGCGTGAACTCGGTGCGCTTGTCGAGCGCGGCTTGCAAGGCCTTGTCGGCCTGGAAACGCCCATACGCCAGCACCACCGCCTCAAAGTCAGCCTTGAGTGACGCGTCAACCGCGACGGCCGCATAAAACCGCCGCCACACCAGCGCGCGTGCCGGCGCATCGTCTTCCAGCAGCTCGTAGTTCACCGGCAGCTCCAGGCGCTGCAGCACCGCTACTGGCGCGCTGCGCAGCAGGGCTGCAAACCAGCTGTGAAAGGTGCGTATCTGCACCGAGCGGCCGCTGGCCAGAATGGAGCGGTATAAATTTGATAGCTGCTCGCGCACGTTCTGCGCGGCTTTCAGGCCTTTTTGGCTTGAAAAATCGACCCTGACGCCGCGCATTTCGAGTTCGCGCTGCAGGGTCTCATCGTCGGCGTGGGCAAAGGCCTTGAGCCAGTCGTCCAGGCGCTCTCGCATTTCGCCGGCGGCTTTTTTGGTGAAGGTGATGGCCAGGATTTCATGCGGCAAGACCTGCTGCCCCGGTGCGGCCGTGGCGCCGTCCAGCAAGGCCCGAACGATGCGTGACACCAGCATCCAGGTTTTGCCGGCGCCGGCACAGGCTTCCACCGCCACGCTGCGCCGCGGGTCGCAGGCGATGGCGTAGAAGGCATCGGCGGAGAGCGGCTCGCCGTTGCATTCGTAGGCCGCGGCGTGAGCGATCAAGGTGTTAGCCGGCGGGGTCATACGCCCTCCTCCCCTGCCGTGGCTTCCTCGTCCAGGCTCCAGAAATCCTTGCGGCAGAGGCCGCGGGCCGCGCAATAGTCGCAGGCCTTGCCCTCCCCTAATGCCGGCAGCGCCGCCCCGCGCGAGATGCGCGCCATGTCGGTCAAGATGCTGTCGATGAGCTCGTCGCGCAAGCCGACGATCTCGGCTTGCTCATRGGTCTTGGTCGGCTCTTTTTMGCCGAGGTTGACGTAGGCCGCGGCCAGCGTGTCGTCGCTCATCAGGGCGGCATAAAAGGCAAGCTGGGTGTCTTCCTGGCCGTTCTTGATGCGTTCGGCCGTGGTCGTGCGCGGCTCGGTCTTGTAGTCGATCACCAGGGCGTGCCCGTCAGGCTGGCGATCAACGCGGTCGAGCTGGCCGAGCAGCGTGAGCGTGCCGACAGGCACTTCGCGCCAGACTTCGGCTTCGTCGAAGAC
>NZ_JBFUCA010000140.1:0-8922 GCF_056405475.1 Polaromonas sp. P1_G4 | reverse complement strand
CCAAATTATTTTGCGACAAAACCTCCGCGGTCGCCGCCAAACGCGAGCGCCGCAAGGAAGCACGCCCCGGCGAACTGCTGGACGCGGCGCTAGACCTGTTCGTGGAAAAAGGCTTTGCCGCCACCCGCGCCGAAGAAGTGGCGGCGCGCGCCGGGGTCTCGAAAGGCACACTGTTCCTTTACTTCCAGAGCAAGGAAGAACTGTTCAAGGCCGTGGTGCGCGAAAACATTTCGGGCCGCTTCACGGAATGGCGCACCGAGCTGGACACCTTTGAAGGCACCACCCCTGAATTGCTGGCTTACTGCATGAACAGCTGGTGGGAGCGCGTGGGCCTGACGCGCGCGTCGGGCCTGACCAAGCTGATGATGAGCGAGGCCAAGAACTTCCCCGACATCGCGGCCTTCTACCAGCAGGAAGTCATCATGCCGGGCCACGGGCTGATCCGCAGCATCCTGCAGCGCGGCATGGACCGCGGCGAGTTCCGCCCCATGGACCTGGACTATGCGGTCTACCTGGTGGTCGCTCCCATGATTTTCCTGATCCTGTCCAGGCACACCGCCGGCATCTGCATCAGCAGCGACGCGGACCTGGATGCCCAAAAATACATCGCCTTCCAGGTGGAAACCATCCTGAACGGCATCTCCGCGCCAGCCGGCGTCGCCGCACAGGCCAACAGGAAAGCCGCAACATGAAACGATGGGTCAAGTGGGCGGTCGCCGGGCTTATCGTGCTGCTCATCGCGGGCGGCGTACTGCGTGCACTGTCCGCACGCAAGGCCCAGCAACAGGCGCTTGCCGCAAGCACCGCTGTCAAGGACATGGGGCAGGTCGAGCTGGCCGCCACCGATGTGGTCAAGGCCCAGACACGCGACGTGGTTCAGGGACTGCCGGTGTCGGGCTCGCTCAAGGCCGTCAACTCCGCCGTCATCAAGGCGCGCGTGGCCGGCGAGCTGCAGGGTCTCACGGTTCGCGAAGGCGACGTGGTCAAGGCCGGCCAGGTGATTGCGCGCATCGACGCCACCGAATACCAGTCACGCGTGCGCCAGGCCCGCGAGCAGGCCGAGTCGGCCAAGGCACAGGTCGACGTGGTGCAGCGCCAGTACGACAACAACAAAGCGCTGGTTGACCAGGGCTTCATCTCGAAGACCGCGCTCGACACCTCCCTGGCCAATCTCAATGCCGCGCAGTCCACCTACAAGGCAGCCCTGGCCGCCACCGAGGTCGCGGCCAAATCGGTGGACGACACGATCCTGAAAGCCCCCATCTCCGGCCAGGTGTCGCAGCGCCTGKCGCAACCCGGTGAACGCGTGGGCATCGACACCAAAATCGTCGAGGTGGTGGACCTGAGCCGGCTCGAGCTGGAAGCCACCTTGAGCGCCACCGACTCCATGGACGTGCGCGTGGGCCAGACCGCGCAGCTGCAGATCGAAGGCAGCCGCCAGCCCGTCACGGCCAAAGTGGTGCGCATCAATCCCACAGCGCAGGCCGGCAGCCGCAGTGTGATGGCTTACCTCAGCATCGACAACCCGGGCGCAGCAGGCGACGCCGGCGCGCCGCCCTTGCGCCAGGGGCTGTTTGCGCAGGGCACGCTGGGCACGGCCAGCGCTTCGCTGCTGTCGGTGCCGGTCAGCGCCGTGCGCACCGACAAACCCACACCTTATGTGCAGGCGGTTGAAAACGACCTGGTGGTACACAAGAGCGTCGAGCTGGGTGCGCGCGGCACCGCCGGCAAAGACAGCGTGGTAGCCGTCAAGGGCCTGGCCGACGGCGCGGTGGTGATACGCGGCGAGATCGGCCCATTGCGTGAGGGCACCAAAGTGCGCTTCACACAGCTTCCGGCTGCGGCGCAAGCGGCCAGTGCACCCGCCAAGCCGGCGCCCTGAGGACTCACGCGCATGTGGTTCACGCAGGTCAGCCTCAGGAATCCCGTGTTCGCCACCATGGTCATGCTGGCCATCGTGGTGCTGGGACTGTTCTCCTACCAGCGCATGCAGGTCGACCAGTTCCCGAACATCGACTTTCCGGTGGTCGTCATTACCGCCGAATACCCGGGCGCTTCGCCCGAAATCGTTGAAAGCGAAGTCACCAAAAAAATTGAAGAAGGCGTCAACTCGATCGCCGGCATCAACGCGCTGACCTCGCGCAGCTACGAAGGCCAGTCGGTCGTCATCATGGAGTTCCAGCTCTACGTCGACGGGCGCCGCGCTGCCGAGGACGTGCGCGAAAAGATCGCCGCCATCCGGCCCACCCTCCGAGATGAAGTGAAAGAGCCGCGCGTGCTGCGCTTCGACCCGGCAAGCCGGGCGATCTGGTCCGTTGCAGTGTTGCCCAATGCCCAAAGCGGCAATGCCATGTCGGCCGTGGAGCTCACCAACTGGGCCGACCAGGTCTTGAAAAAGCGCCTGGAGAACGTACGCGGTGCGGGCTCCGTCACGCTCGTGGGCGGCACCAAGCGCGAAATCAATGTCTACCTGAATCCGCAGGCCATGGAGTCGCTGGGCATCACGGCCGACCAGGTGGTCAATGCCGTGCGCAACGAGAACCAGGATTTGCCGGTGGGTGCCATCCGCTCGCTGCAGCAGGAGCGCGTCGTCAAGATCGATGCGCGCATGAAGCGCCCCGAAGATTTCGGAAAAATCATTGTGGCGCGCAAGGGCGCTGCGCCGGTCACGGTGGACCAGGTGGCACGCGTTGCCGACGGCGCACAGGAAATCGACAGCCTGGCGCTGTACAACGGCCAGCGCACACTGCTGCTGTCGGTGCAAAAAGCGCAGGACGAAAACACTATTGCCGTGGTCGATGGCTTGAACCAGGCCATCAAGGACATCCAGCCGCAATTGCCGACCGGTGCGCGACTGGAGCTCATCACCGATGGCTCGCGGCCGATTCGTGTGGCCGTTGAAAACGTGCGCCGCACGCTGATTGAAGGCGCACTGCTGACGGTGCTGATTGTTTTCCTGTTCCTGAATTCGTGGCGCTCCACGGTGATCACCGGGCTCACGCTGCCGATCTCCATCATCGGCACCTTCCTGTTCATGAACCTGTTCGGCTTCACCATCAACATGATCACGCTGATGGCGCTGTCGCTGTGCGTGGGCCTGTTGATTGACGACGCCATCGTGGTGCGCGAGAACATCGTGCGCCATGTGCAGATGGGCAAGGGACCCTACCAGGCCTCGCTGGACGGCACGCAGGAGATCGGCCTGGCCGTGCTGGCCACCACGTTTTCCATCGTGGCGGTGTTCCTGCCGATCGGCTTCATGGGCGGCATCATCGGCAAGTTCTTCCACGAGTTCGGCGTGACCATCGTGGCGGCGGTGCTGATCTCGATGTTCGTGAGCTTCACGCTGGACCCGATGCTCTCCAGCATCTGGCACGACCCTTCGATAGAAGCGCACGGAAAACGCCATGCGCCCGTCACTTTCTACGACAAGACCATAGGCCGCGTCACCGGCTGGTTTGACCACGCCACCGACTCGCTGAGCAACAGCTACCAGGGCATCCTGCGCTGGTCGCTGGGCCACAAGCTGGCCACCCTGGCCCTGGCCGTGATGATTTTTGTCACCAGCATTTTCATGGTGCCGCTGCTGGGCACCGAGTTTGTGCCCAAGGCCGACTTCTCGGAAACCTCACTCAACTTCTACACGCCGGTAGGCTCCTCGCTGGAAACCACCGAAGCCAAGGCGCAGCAGGTGGAAGCCATCATCCGCGAATTCCCCGAGGTGAAATACACGCTGGCCACCCTGAATACAGGCAATGCCCAAGGCAAGATGTACGCCAGCATTTATGTGCGCCTGGTGGACCGCAAGGCACGCACCCGCAGCGTCGACCAAATGTCGGGCGTGCTGCGCGAGCKCCTCAAGCAGGTGCCCGGCATCACCGTGACGCACGTCGGGCTGCTCGACGCGGTGGGCGGCAACAAGCAGGTGGAGTTTTCCCTGCAGGGAACGGATTTGAAAGAGCTGGAGCGCCTCACGCGCGCCATCAACGACAAGATCCGCGGCATCCCCGGCCTGGTAGACCTGGACTCCAGCGTCAAGGCCGACAAGCCGGTGATTGAAATTGATGTGCGGCGCGACGCAGCCTCCGACCTGGGCCTGTCGGTGTCGCAGATCGCTGCCTCATTGCGCACATTGGTGGCCGGGCAGACGGTGGGCAACTGGCGCGCGCCCGACGACCAGACCTACGACGTGAACGTGCGTCTGGCACCCGATGCGCGCAATGCGCCGCAGGACCTGGAGCGTCTGCCCTTCATGAGCACCCCTGGCAGCAGCGCCGACGGCGCCGCGCATATAGTCCGGCTCAACCAGGTAGCCACCGTGAAGGAATCCACCGGGCCCAACCAGATCAACCGGCGCGACATGGCGCGCGAAGTCGCCATCAACGCCAACGTCTACAACCGCTCGGCCGGCGAGGTGTCGAACGACATCAAGGCAGCGCTGGAGAACTTCAGCTTTCCGCCCGGTTACCGCTACCAGTTCAGCGGCTCCACCAAGAACATGGCTGAATCCTTTGGCTACGCCGTGTCGGCACTGGTGATGGCCATTTTGTTCATCTACATGATCCTGGCCAGCCAGTTCAAGAGCTTTTTGCAGCCGATGGCGCTGATGACCTCGTTGCCGCTGACGCTGATCGGTGTGGTGCTGGCCCTGCTGCTGTTTCGCTCCACGCTCTCTATGTTTTCCATCATCGGCGTGGTGATGCTGATGGGGCTGGTCACCAAGAACGCCATCTTGCTGGTGGACTTTRCCATTCGCATGCGTGCCGACCAGGTGGACGTGGATGGCCACCGCGTTCCGGGCATGAACCGCAGCGATGCGCTGCTGCATGCCGCCAAGGTGCGGCTGCGCCCCATCCTGATGACCACGCTGGCGATGATTTTCGGCATGGTGCCGCTGGCTTTTGCCCTGACCGAGGGCTCGGAACAGCGCGCGCCCATGGGCCAGGCCGTGATCGGCGGTGTCATTACCTCTTCGCTGCTGACCTTGGTGGTGGTGCCGGTGACGTATTGCTACCTGGACGACCTGGGCCAGTGGTTCAAGCGCAAATTCGGCCCCAGAACACCGCCGCAAGACCCCGCAGACATGCCTGCCGCAACGCCGGCCACCGTCATGGGCGACCGCTAAAATCAAAGGTTTATCTCGTGTACAGCTCACCCTCCCCCATTTCGCCAACCTACAGGTCCGCCATGAACTACGAACAAGCCCGATTCAACATGATTGAGCAGCAAATCCGCCCCTGGGAAGTGCTGGACAACCAGGTCCTTTCCCTGCTGGCCGTGGTCAAGCGCGAAGACTTTGTGCCGGCCGCCCAGAAGGCACTGGCCTTTGTCGACATGGAAATCCCGCTGGGCACCGGGCCCGGCCAGTGCATGCTGGCGCCCAAGGTGGAGGCCCGCATCCTGCAGGAACTGGCCGTGCAAAAGCATGAAAAGGTGCTGGAAATCGGCGCTGGCTCCGGCTACATGGCCGCACTGCTGGCGCACCGTGCGCAGCAAGTGATCACGCTGGAGATCKACCCCAAGCTCGCACAGACCGCACGCGACAACCTGCAAAGGGCAGGCCTTTACAACGCCGAAGTGCGCACCGGCGACGGCGCCGCAAAAATCGCCCAGGCCGTTTCCAGCAACGACCCGCTTCGTGGACCGTTTGACGTGATCGTGCTCAGTGGCTCGGTCGCCGAAGTGCCGGCTTCGCTGCTGTCCCTGCTCAAGGTGGGTGGCCGCCTGAGCGCCATCGTGGGTTTTGAGCCGGTGATGCGCGCGACCCTGGTCACACGCGTAGCCGAAGACGCCTGGCGTACCACCCAGGCCTGGGACACCGTGGCGCCGCGCCTGCTGAATTTCCCTGAGCCCTCGAAATTCAGCTTCTGAGCCTGGCCGCCGTACACAACTTCACCAACGCCAAGCACGCATTCCAACGCAGGACAGCCGACCATGATTCCCCAACTGAGCCCCGTCAACTTCGCCGAGTGGCGCAACAACGCCGGGGAAGGCGCGCCCGCCCTGCCTGTGGTGCTGGACGTGCGCGAGCCCTGGGAACTGCAGACGGCCTCGGTCAAGGAGGACGGCTTCAGGCTGGTGCACATCCCGATGCGGGAAATACCCACGCGCCTGGCTGAGCTGCAGGAAATCGGAGCCGGCACCGGCCAGCCGATCGCCTGCCTCTGCCACCACGGCATGCGCAGCCTGCAGGTGGCCAACTATCTGACACAAAGCGGCTTCACCGAGGTCGTCAACCTGCAGGGCGGCATTGACGCGTGGTCGCAGCAGGTGGACCCGTCGGTCCCTGTGTACTGACCTTTGCCGCCGCTGCGCACCGTACTCACTCCATCCACCCATTCCTCAGGACCTTTATGACCACGCCCAAGAAACCGCCGGCGCTACGCCTGTCGATGTTGCCCCTGTCGATTGCCGTCACCGCAGCGCTGATGATGGCGGCGCCGGCCGCGCAGGCCCAGAGCCTGGTGGAACTGTATGAGTCGGCCCGCGCCTTCGACGCTGCCTACCAGTCGGCCAAGCTGCAGTACGACGCCAACCTCGCCAGGGCCGACCAGGCCAAGGCCGGCATCTTGCCGACGGCAGGCATTTCGGCGGGTGTGTCGCGCACCGGCTTTGAAAACACCGCACCGGTGATAGACCGCAGCTTCAACACACAAAACGCCACGCTCAACCTTTCGCAGCCGCTGTACCGACCGGCCAACTGGGCCACCTACCAGCAGGCCTCCAGGCAGGTCGAGCAGTCCCAGGCGCAACTCGAAACCGCCAACCAGGACCTGATCGTGCGCACCAGCCAGGCGTACTTTGACGTGCTGGCCGCACAGGACACGCTGACGTTTGTCCGGGCGCAAAAAGCCGCAGTGGCCGAGCAGCTGGCGTCGGCCAAGCGCAACTTTGAAGTGGGTACATCCACCATCACCGACACCCGCGAAGCGCAGGCGCGCTACGACCTGGTCATCGCCCAGGAAATCGCCGCCGAAAACGATTTGCGCGTCAAAAAAATCGCGCTGGACACGCTGGTCGGGAAAACCGAAACGCAACCCAAACCCCTGCTGGCGCCCGTCAATTTGCCGGCCGTGGTACCTGCCGATGTGAACATCTGGGTGCAGCAATCAGAAGCAGTGCACCCGAATATCCGTCTGGCGCAAAGCGGGCTGGAGATCGCCGACCTGGAAGTCAAAAAAGCCGAAGCCGGCCACAAGCCGACGCTGGACGCGACGGCCAGCTACAACGTGACGCGCAACCCGTCGGGCACGGCCACCACCATCCCGCCGTTTGCCTTTCGCACCAACACAACCACCATCGGTGTGGTGCTGAACGTGCCGCTGTTCGCCGGTTTTGCGACGCAAAACCGCGTGCGCGAAACCCTCTCGCTGAAAGACAAGGCGCAAAGCGACCTTGAAGGTGCGCGCCGCACCGTGGCCCAGGCCACGCGCACGGCCTATTTCGGCGTGCTGTCGGGCCAGGGCCAGGTCAAGGCGCTGGAAGCCGCCGAGCTGTCAAGCCAGAGCGCACTGGATGCCAACAAGCTGGGTTACCAGGTCGGCGTCCGCATCAACATCGATGTCCTCAACTCGCAGAGCCAGCTGTTCCAGACCAAACGCGACCTGGCCAAGGCGCGCTACGACGTGCTGTTGGGCGACCTGAAACTGCGCCAGGCCAATGGCACGCTGACACCGGAAGACCTGCAAAAAATCAACGCACTGCTGGCCAGGTAAATCGCGGTACGCTTCACAACACTCCAACAAAGGCCCGGCCCGGGGCCAGAATTTCCATGTTGATGCCCGCACACAATCCCCTGCCCTTGCCGATAGAGGCTGAACGCGTGACCGATGCGCCGGTACACATCCCCAAAGGCCCCAGCTTCGAGCTGATCGAGGAAACCACCTGGGAAGAACTCAAGCGCGCGGGACGCCAGCAACCGTTTGACAAACCCGTGCTGGTCAAGGGCGGCATCCATCACTGGCCGGCCTGGAAAAAATGGTCGTTTGAATTCCTCGCCGACGTCTGTGCCGGCAAGGGCGCCGAGGTGCCGGTCAAGTTTACCGATGGCCTGGTCGAACAGGGCGTGACCAAGGGCCGCCCCTTCCTTCCGGTTGCGCCCTACCTGCGGGAACTCGGCAAGGCGGCGCAACGCACGCCGGACCCCATGGCAGGTCTGCTGCCCAAGCCGGTGCGGGACAGCTACAAACCCGGCGAGCGCTTTCACCTGAACTGGGCCCACATGCAGTCGTTCAAGCCGACGACCTTGTACCTGGCGCAGTGGGACATCCTCGAAAAATACCCCGAGCTGCGGCGCGACCTGCTCATCAAGAGCCTGTGGCCCGGCCGCATGACCTGGGAATACGTGTTCATGGGCCCGGCCAATACCGTGACCGGCCTGCACAACGATTTCCCGCACAACTGGTTTGTGCAACTCCAGGGCGTCAAGGAGTTCATCCTTTTCTCACCCGACCAGCGCCAGCACATGTGCCCGGCCGCCAAATACGACTGGGGTGCCACGCTGAGTGACATCAACGTCTCGCGCCTGCCCGAGCAAGTCCGCGAACTCGCCTCCTTCGAAAAAGCCCATGGCTACCACGCCCGCGTTGAAGCCGGCGATGCCCTGTTCATCCCCAAGCGAACCTGGCATTCAGTGGTGTCAGTGGAGCCCTCCATCAGCCTGGGCATGTTTGGCCTGACGCCTTATGAAGTGGCGACCGGCGGCGCCTGGGCCACGCTGCGCGACTGGGCGCATCACCTGCGCCTTTATGCCTGGGGCAACTGCACTTGTCATCAGGTACTGAAGTAGCCCCCAAGCTCCCACTTCGTGTGGCTACCCCCCCCCCGAGGGGCCGCTGCGCCTGCGGTCTGGCAAAGCCAGTCCCGCGGCCCCGGCCTGAAAGGGGAAATCCGTGCTCGCTAGATACTAGATGAGTGTCAGTA
>NZ_JBFUCA010000139.1:0-8924 GCF_056405475.1 Polaromonas sp. P1_G4 | reverse complement strand
GCTTTGAAAACCCTTCCGGTTGCGGCTTGCGTATCTACTTCATCAACATCAGTTCAAAGGTATTCACATGCAGACAAAACACAAACTGGCATCCGTCGGCGTGGCCATCGCCCTGTCATTGGCTGCCGCATCTTCCTTCGCCCAGGTCATGGTGGGCGGTGCGCCCATGCTGGCCAGCAAGGACATCATCGACAACGCAGTCAATTCCAAAGACCACACCACGCTGGTCGCCGCCGTCAAGGCTGCCGGCCTGGTCGATACGCTCAAGGGCCCGGGCCCGTTCACCGTGTTTGCGCCCACCAATGCGGCCTTTGCCGCATTGCCCGCAGGTACGGTGGACACCCTGCTTAAGCCCGAAAACAAGGGCATGCTCACCGGCATCCTGACCTACCACGTCGTGCCCGGCAAGTGGGACGCCGCTGCCATCAGCAAGATGATTGCCGACGGCAAGGGCATGGCTTCGATCAAGACGGTGGCCGGCRGCACGCTGGTGGCCAGGTCGGCTGGCGGCAAGGTCACGGTGACCGACGAGAAGGGCGGCGTTGCGACTGTCGCCATTGCCGACGTCTACCAGTCCAATGGTGTGATCCACGTGGTCGACAAGGTGCTGCTGCCCAAGTAAGCCGGCACTTCTTTCCCGAGCCCGTGCGCGGCCTGCCGCGCGCGGGCTTTCGCGCGTCGGCCTACTTCTGGTTCAGCATGTGCAGCGCCGCCTTCACGATGCTTTGCGCGTCGACGCTGAAAAATTCACGCAGCGCGGCGCGTGTGTCGCTGCGGCCAAAGCCGTCGGTGCCCAGGGTCAGGTAGTGCCTGCCTTCGGGCACAAAGGCGCGGATGCTTTCCGGCACAGCGCGCACATAGTCGGTGGCGGCAACGATGGGGCCGGTGCTGCCTTGCAACTGCTGAGCGATGAAGGGCGCAGTCACAGCGCCGTCATTGATCGCCTCTTGCTGGCAAGCTGCACCATCACGCGCCAGCTCACTCCAGCTGGTCACGCTGAAGACCGTGGCCTCAATGCCCTGCGTGGCCAGCTGCTGCGCAGCCTTGATCACCTCGGTCAGGATCGCTCCCGAACCCATCAAAACGACTTTTTGAGCCTTTTTGGGAGATGTTTTAGGGCTGTGGGGCAATAAGGACGTGCGCGGCCAGCTATTGAATTGATAGCACCCGCGAATGATGTCCGCCTCGGAGCCGGCTTGCAAATCAGGCTGGGCGTAGTTCTCGTTCATCAGCGTGACGTAATAGAAGACGTCTTTTTGTTCGACCATCATCTCCTGCATGCCGCGGTCCAGGATCACGGCCAGCTCGCCGGCGAAGGCCGGGTCGTAGGCCTTGCAGTTGGGAATGGTCGCGGCGATCAGGTGGCTGGTGCCGTCCTGGTGTTGCAGGCCTTCGCCGCCCAGCGTGGTGCGGCCCGAGGTGGCGCCCAGCAGGAAGCCGCGGGCACGCTGGTCGGCGGCGGCCCAGATCTGGTCGCCCACACGCTGAAAGCCGAACATCGAGTAATAAATGTAGAAGGGCAGCATCGCCAGGCCGTGCACGCTGTAGCTGGTGGCCGCGGCCGTCCAGCTGGCCATGGCACCGGCTTCGCTGATGCCTTCTTCCAGGATCTGGCCGTCGAGCGCCTCGCGGTAGCTCAGCACCGAGCCGATGTCTTCCGGCGCATAACGCTGGCCCACGCTGGAGTAAATGCCCACCTGCTTGAACAGGTTGGCCATGCCGAAGGTGCGCGCCTCGTCGGCCACGATGGGTACGATCTTCGGGCCCAAGGCCGCGTCTTTCAGCAGGCCGCCCAGCATGCGCACAAAGGCCATGGTGGTGCTCATCTCTTTGCCGTCGGCAGCGAGCGCGAATTGCGCGTAAGAGGGCAGGGCTGGGATGTTCACGATGTCGGCCGCCGTTTCACGCCGCGGCAAATAGCCGCCCAGTGCTGCGCGTTTGGCGTGCATGTATTGCATCTCGGCGCTGTCGGCGGCGGGCTTGTAGAAGGCCAGGTTTTTGGCTTGCTCGTCAGACAGCGGCAAATTGAAGCGGTTGCGAAATTCGATCAGCTCTTCGCCGTCGAATTTTTTCTGCGAATGCGTGGTCATTTTGCCCTGGCCGGCGCTTCCCATGCCGTAGCCCTTTTTGGTGTGCGCCAGGATCACCGTGGGCTGGCCCTGGTGGCTGGCCGCCGCGGCGTAGGCGGCATGGATCTTCACCAGGTCGTGGCCGCCGCGTTTGAGGCGGTCGATCTGCTCATCGGTCATGCCCTGGGCCAGGCGTGCGAGTTCAGCGTTCTGGCCGAAGAAGTTGTCGCGGTTAAAGCGCCCGTCTTTGGCGGCAAAGGTTTGCATCTGGCCGTCCACCGTCTGCGCAAAAGTTTTGGCCAACGCGTCCGTCAGGTCACGTGCGAACAGGCCGTCCCAGTCGCTGCCCCAGACCAGCTTGATGACATTCCACCCGGCGCCGGCAAAAAGCTTTTCCAGCTCGTCGATGATGCGGCCGTTGCCGCGCACCGGGCCGTCGAGCCGTTGCAGGTTGCAGTTGACGACCCAGACCATGTTGTCCAGCCCCTCGCGGGCGGCCAGCGTCAGCGCGCTCATCGATTCGGGCTCGTCCATCTCGCCATCGCCGAACACGCCCCAGACTTTGCGGCCCGTGCAGTCGAGCAGACGCCGGTGCGTGAGGTAGCGCATAAAGCGTGCGTGGTAGATCGAGCTGATCGGGCCTATGCCCATGGAGCCGGTCGGGAACTGCCAGAAGTCCGGCATCAGGTACGGGTGCGGGTAGCTGCACAGGCCTTGCGCGCCCTGGCTGGGCGCGGCGAGCTCCTGGCGGTAAAAGCCCAGGTCTTTTTCGTCCAGCCGGCCTTCCAGGTAGGCGCGCGCATACACGCCCGGTGCGCTGTGCGGCTGGAAGAACACCAGGTCGCCGCGGTGTTGGCCGGGGCCTGTGCCTTCGCGTGCGCGAAAGAAATGGTTGAAGCCGGTTTCAAACAGATCGGCCGCGCTGGCGTAACTCGCGATGTGGCCGCCGAGCTCGGCCGAGCCGCCGGTCTCGGCCTGGTTGGCGCGCACGACCATCGCCAGCGCATTCCAGCGCATCAGCGAGGCCAGGCGCTCTTCCATCGCCAGGTCGCCGGGAAACACGGGCTGCTCGTCTACGCCAATGGTGTTGACGTAAGGCGTGGCCAGTTCGGGCCGCCAGCCGATGCGCTGCTTGCGCGCGACGCGGCTCAGCTCATGCAGCATTTCGCGTGCACGGGCCGGGCCCTGCGTAAGGGCTAGGGCTTCAAACGCCTCACGCCATTCGGCGGTTTCCTGCGGGTCAGGGTCAGCGGAAGGATCGGTGTAAGAAGCGGCCTGCATCAGTAAATGGTGGGGTGTGGAGTCGTTCATGGCAGCAATCACTTTACGCAGAATCATCCGGAAGGTGTTGCTTCAATATCGGGGTATGACACCATTTAAAAGCATAAAATGCTGTAAATAACGAATTTTGAAGATGATGCAGCTCGATAACCTTGATTTTAAGATTCTGGATGAGTTGCAGCGGGATGGCTCGCTGACCAACGTGGAACTGGCGCGCCGCGTGCATCTGAGCCCTTCACCGTGCCTGGCGCGCGTCAAGGCGCTGGAGGCCGCCGGCGTTATTGATCGCTATGTGGCCATTGCCAACGCGGCGGCGCTGGGTCTGGGCTTGAATGTGTTCATTTCCATCAGCCTGCGCACGCAAAGCAAGGAGTCGCTGGCCGACTTCGAGCGGCGCATCGCCGAGCACGACGACGTGATGGAGTGTTATTTGATGTCGGGCGACAGCGACTACCTGATTCGTGTGGCGGTGGCCGACATCGGTGCGCTGGAAAAATTCATCCTTGAGCAGCTGTCGCCGATTCCGGGCATCGAGAAGATACGCTCGAGCTTTGCGCTCAAGCAGGTCAGGTACAAGACGGCCTTGCCCTTGCCTGTGACAAGGGCGCCCTGAATCTGCCGCCAGGGTCTCAGCGGCCCGGGGCTGAAGCCTGTTCGCTGGTCAATGCCGGGTGCGAAATTTCAATTTCGTTGATCTTGGCCAGCAGGTCTTCCCGACGGCTCATGTCTTCCCCTGCGGCACTCACGGTATCGCTCGGTGAATCGACAAATTGTACATAGCGCTTTGTTCCGGCGGCCATCTGGTGCAGTCGGGACTTGAGCCTTTCAACCACCTCCTGCGCGGTTGTCTGGGCGCTGGGCGTGTCATGCCACAGGGCGACGTGCAGGTTGAAGGCATTCGCATCGCCCAGCTTTTCAGATGCGCGTATGCAGTCGGCCAGGATTTTGGTTGAAACTTCGGACAGGGTGGTGCGATTGACCGGGCCTTCCACCAGCATCATGAAGTCGTTTTCGCCATAGCGAACCACTGTGTCCACGTCGCGTGCTGCCCCGCGCAGGATTTCGCCGATGCGGGAAAGTGCGGCGGCGCGCTTCTGGTCGCTGGCCTCGTCATGGCTCGGAGCCTGGTCGAGCCAGCGCAACATCAATACGCCGAATGCCGACTTCTGCCTCCGCGCGCGCAGCAGCATGGGCGGCAGCCTGTCGTCGATGACCCGCGGCAACATCAGCCCGCTGGCCGGGTCGTAAGTCGCCAGTGCGGCGCTGCGGTGGTTGGCAAACAGTGCTGCCCGGCTGCGCCATGCCAGCACGAGGAAAACCCAGAGCAGGCCGATCATCGCCGACAGGACACCGGCTGCCTGTGCCGCTTCAACATTCCAGACCCAGCCCGCGTTGTAGGAAAGCCGGGCCAGCGCGGCCAGCCCGATGGGCGCGGCGCCCAGCAGGATGAGGAGGTTCCAGGTCTGTCCCCGCAAAGACATCCACAAGAGGCTTCCCATGATGGCCAGGGTGGAAAACGCCAGCCACAGGTTGCGAAGATCTCGCGGCACGAGGTTCTGGCTCGCAGCCATCAGGCAGGCCATGAACAGGCTGCCCGCCGTCACGGTGAGCAGCAGCCGGTGTATGCGCGGGTAGCCGCTCTTGGCATAGCTGGCCTGGGTGCAAAACCATGCACCGGCGGCCATGCTCACCGAGGCCGACACCCAGCCCATGACCTGGTTCAGGTGCGCGCTGTGCGGCCAGATGCGCCAGCCGCCATAGCCGATCAGCACCAGTTGCGTGAACATGAGCGTGACCACGACGGCGCCGAACCACAAAAATACCTTGTTGCGCGCCATGACGAACGCGGCCAGGCACAGAAAGGCCAGCAGGCTGAACATTCCCCACATCAGTCCGATCACCACGCCAACCCGGGACGCGCCGTCGATGTACTCAATGGGCGACAGCAGCATGGGCCGCGCCGTGATGGCCCTGCGGTGCTCAAAGCGCAGGTAGTAGGTCTGCATGCCGTCGCCGCGCGTTTGCAGTTCAAAACTCGGCACACGGGTGCGTAGCGCCCACGCGGCCGGGGCAATCGCTTCGCCTGCTGACTGGACCAGCCAGCCGCCTTGCGGGTTGCGCGAAAAAAGGCTCGCCTTGAAGATCGCCTGGCCCGGCATCCGTATGTACCAGGTCTGCAGGGCTTCGGTGGCCGGCAGTGAAAAAGTGGCCCAGACATCCTGAGTGTTCGAGGTGGGCAGGATGGAGTCGTCTGTATAGGGCTGGAAGGTCCACGACCCGGTTGCGGGATCGCCGGCTGTCAAGGCATCAGGTGACTCGATGGAATCCTTGGGCACCGCGACCCATTGCAGCGGCTGGGCCAGTGTGATTGTGGGACTGTCTTCGTACAGGCGGTCAAAGACCTGTGCATGGGCTGCGCCGAAGAATGCGCAGAGCAACATCAGGAAAAAAGCACGCAGGCTTGCCGTTCGATACATCTGTATAGCTTATTGCAAAAAAACGGCCTGCCCGGAAGGCCTTAGCCCTGCCGTGCAAACACCCGATGCGGACCCGGGGGCGCTGTGTGTAATCAGGGCGTCACATGCGTTGGCCACCATCCGGCTTTCTTCAACAGTGGATTGCCCATGCCTTCTTCCCGTTTTGCCGCCAATCGGCGCCCTGCATTCAAATCTCTCTTCAAAGCCATCCTTCCTGCGCTGGCAACCGTTGCGCTGGCTGCGCCGCTGCAAGCCCAGACCGCCTTTCCGGCCACGCTGGCCGGCCATGTGGTGGCGCCCGCCCGGTCGTTTATTGCAGCGCCCAAAGATGCGCCGCAGGACCTGCAGGTCAGCGGCAAGTTCACCAATGGCAAGCGCACGGAAGCGCTGGGCACGGTGGAGGGCCTGTCTGCCGGCAGGCCCACGGGTGTGAGCCTGCCTTTCAAGGGCCAGCCTTTGCAGGGCCATTCAGGCATCAAGAAAATGCCCGACGGCAGTTTCTGGATCCTGACCGACAACGGCTTTGGCTCCAAAGCCAATTCACCGGATGCCATGCTGTACCTGAACCGCTACAAGGTCGATTTCAAGGCTGGCGCCATGAAGCGGCTGGAAACGATTTTTCTGCACGATCCCGAGAAAAAAGTGCCGTTCCGCATCGTTCATGAAGGCACGAAGCAGCGCTACCTCACGGGCAGCGACTTTGACACCGAAAGCTTCCAGTTCGCCGGTGGCGCCTTGTGGATCGGCGACGAGTTCGGCCCTTTCCTGATCAAGGCCGACATGAAGGGCAAAGTGCTGGCGGTGTTTGACACGCTGGTCGACGGCAAGGCCGTGCGTTCGCCCGACCATCCGGCTGTGACGACTCCCGGCGTGCCAGGCGGTGCGGTGGATTTCCAGGTTCGTCGCTCCAAGGGGTTTGAAGGCATGGCTGCTTCGAAAGACGGCAGCAAGCTGTATGCGCTGCTGGAGGGCGCGCTGTATGACGCCGCCACCAAAGGCAATGAAAACGTGGGCGGCAAGGACTACCTGCGCGTGCTGGAGTTTGACGTGAAGAGCGAATCCTGGACCGGCCGCCACTGGAAATACATGCTGGAGAGCAACAGCCACGCGATCGGCGACTTCAACATGATCGACGGCACGACCGGCCTGATCATCGAGCGCGACAACGGCGAAGGCACGGCCGACAAGGCTTGCCCGGAAGGCCAGAAGCGCACGGACTGCTTCCACGACATCGCAAAGTTCAAGCGTGTCTACAAGGTGGAGTTGAGCGACGCCAATGCCGGTGGTGCGTTGCGCAAGATCGGCTACATCGATTTGATGGCCATTGCCGACCCGGCGAAGCTGGCGCGCAAACCCCTGAACAACGGCGTGCTGACCTTCCCGTTCTTCACGATTGAAAACGTGGACGTGGTGGACGCCACACACATCGTGGTGGGCAACGACAACAACCTGCCGTTTTCCAGCAGCCGCGAGCCCAACAAGGCGGACGACAACGAGCTGATCCTGCTGGAAGTGGGTGATTTCCTCAAGGCGCAGTAAGCCCGCGCATCAGGCGTGAGCGAAGTTGCTATTACTTTTATAGCTGCTAGCGCACGTCCTGATTGGCCTGCAGGCCAAAAATAACTTACATTTTTGACTGAAAAACCAGCCCGGCGTGCTCGCGCAGCGCATGAAACTTGATCTTGGGCCACTGCTGCTCCACGGCACGCAGGGTGGCGCTGTGATCCACCAGCAAGGTGGGTGCATCGACCGCATCCAGCGCCACGCGGTGGGCGTTGGCGTCCATGAATTTCTTCAGTTCGTTCGGGTCCTCGGACGTCACCCAGCGGGCCAGGTTGAAGTTGCTGCCCATGATGCGGGCCTTGACGCCGTACTCATGTTCCAGGCGGTGAGCCACCACTTCAAACTGCAGCTGGCCGACAGCGCCCAGCAGCAGCAATGAGCCGGCAATCGGGCGGAACACCTGGATCGCGCCTTCTTCACCGAGCTGCGTGAGGCCGGCGCGCAGCTGCTTGCTGCGCAGCGGATCGGCCACCTCGACGGCGCGAAACATTTCAGGCGCAAAGAAGGGCAGGCCGGTGAACTGCAGCGCTTCGCCTTCGGTCAGCGTGTCGCCGAGCTGCAGCACGCCGTGATTGGGAATGCCGATGATGTCGCCGGCAAAGGCGGTGTCGAGCAGTTCGCGGCGCTGGCTCATGAAGCTCACCACGGTGTTGGGCCGCAGCTCTTTGCCGCTGCGCACCACCTTCAGGCGCATGCCGCGGGTGAACTCGCCGCTGGCCACACGTAAAAATGCAATGCGGTCCCGGTGGGCCGGGTCCATGTTGGCCTGGATCTTGAACACCACGCCGGAGAATTTTTTCTCTTCGGGGTGCACCACGCGCTGGATGGCTTCGCGCTCGGCAGGCGCGGGCGCCAAGTCGACCAGCGCGTCCAGCACTTCCTGCACGCCGAAGTTGTTGATGGCCGAGCCGAAGAACATGGGCGTCTGTTTGCCGGCCAGGAATTCGGCGCGGTTGAATTCAGGCGTGGCGCCGGCCACGAGTTCGATTTCGCCCTGGGCCTGCGCGTATTCGGCGCCAAAACGCTTGGCGGCTTCGGCGTTGTCCAGGCCGGCCAGGATTTCATCGTCGCCACCGGCTTTTTCTTCGCCGGGGCTGAAGACGCGCATGCGGTCTTCGCGCCTGTCGTAGACACCATGGAAAAGCTTGCCCATGCCGACCGGCCACGTGAAGGGAATGACCGTCATGCCGAGCTCGCGCTCGATCTCGTCCATCACGCTCATCGGGTCCTGCACCTCGCGGTCCATCTTGTTGACGAAAGTCAGGATGGGCGTGTTGCGTGCGCGGCAGACCTGCAGCAGGCGGCGAGTCTGCGGCTCAACGCCGTTGGCCGCGTCGATCACCATCAGTGCGGCGTCCACGGCGGTCAGCACGCGGTAGGTGTCTTCCGAGAAGTCCTGGTGGCCCGGTGTGTCGAGCAGGTTGATCACGCAGTCGCGGTATTCCATCTGCATGACCGAGCTGGCCACAGAGATACCGCGCTGCTTTTCAATTTCCATCCAGTCGGACGTGGCATGGCGTGCGGCCTTGCGGTG
>NZ_JBFUCA010000138.1:0-8931 GCF_056405475.1 Polaromonas sp. P1_G4 | reverse complement strand
CCCTGGGACGGGGTCGGCATTGGCGCGTTCATGGCTGGACTGGGGCGAGCCGCTCAGCGCGCCTGTGCCCGGCTGCATCGCCGTGCTGTCGCGGGAAGATCCCGGCGGCTGGAAGGGCCACGTCGGCTTCGTTCTCCGGGTGGATGCGGAGTATGTGTATTTGTGGGGCGGCAACCAGCTTGACGAGGTGCGCGAGCATTTTTATCCGTTGGCGGCGGTGTTGAGCTATCGCTGGCCTTCGCAGAATACAGGCTGATGCCGGACCCGCAGGAACACGCTATGCCACAAGTTCTGCTCGAGGGGTATACGGTCGATGAGGTGCTGGACCTGCCGACCGATGAACTTCAGGCCATGGTGCTTCGCGATGAGCCGCTCGTGTTCAAGGCCGGCAGCGCCAACATGCTTGGGAAATTCAAGGTGCAGGGCGATACGCTGTTGATGGAGCTGGCGCATATTGATGGCGGAGGCGAGGGTGCTTTGCCCAGTCTGGCTGCCCTTGCAAGCCGCTTTGCAAAGCGCGAGGGCCTCGCTTTCGTGGAGTGGCGGGTCCATGCGGTTCATTGCGCCACGCCGAATCTCAAGCTGCGCCGGGTCCTCGAAAGAAAGGGTTTCGCTGTTCGTGAAATCTCAGGTGTCGGCGAGTGCTATTGGCTGCGCGTACCAGTCGCCGGAACTTAACCAGGGAGTTGCATTCGGATCCACGCCGGCAACCACCTCTGCCTCACTGTCTGACCCGCGCAGCCACTTCCCGCCCCAGCTCAATCACCGCCATCGCGTAATAGCTGCTCCAGTTGTAGCGGGTAATGGCGTAGAAGTTTTCGGTGCCCGCAACGTATTGCGGCGCGTCCTGGCCGTTGAGCAGCTCCACCAGCGCCAGCGGCCCGGTGTGTTGCAGCGCAGGGCCTTCCAGGACCGCGCCCTTGGCCGTGAAGCTCTCGATGCTGAATGTGGGCAGGATGTCCGGCGCCATCAGGGCGTCCATGTCGAGCCGGCTTTTGTCGAAGCTCACGGGGTAATGTGTGGGCATGCCCGGCTGCCAGTTGAAGGCCTTGAAGTAACTTGCGACCGAGCCGATCACGTCGGCGGGGCTGCCTGTCAGATCGATGCTGCCATCGCCGTCGAAGTCCACCGCATATTTGACCCGGCTGGAAGGCATGAACTGCGGCATACCCATGGCGCCCGCGAAGCTGCCGCGTGCGTCGAAGGGACTGGCCTCAAGCCGGTGTTGCAGGGTCAGGAATTGCTCGATTTCGCCCTTGAAGAATTCGCTGCGTTCTTTGGCGCGCGGGTGGTTCGCCGGGAAGTCGAAGGCCAGCGTGGTCAGGGCATCCATCACGCGAAAGCTGCCGGTGTCGCGGCCGTAGATGGTTTCCACGCCGATGATGCCGACGATGATTTCGGCGGGTACGCCGTATTCCTTTTCGGCACGCTCCAGTGTCTGCTGGTTTTCCTGCCAGAACCGTTTACCGGCCTCGATGCGCACCGGGTCGATGAAGCGGCTGCGGTAGACGCGCCAGTTTTTGACAAAGGTCTTGGCTGGCGGCTGCATCAGCCGCACCACGGTGGCGTTGTAACGCGACTGGCCGATCGCATCGCGCACCCAGTCGGGGTCCAGGTCGCGGCGTGCGGCCATGTCGTCGGCAAACTGCATGGCTTCGGGGCGGGTCGAATACAGCGGCCCTTGCGCCGGCGCCGATTTGGCGGCCACGCGTTTCTTGATGTTATTTCCCTCGCCAGACCAGGCTGATCCTGCGCAAGAAGCTATCAAAAAGAGAGCAAATCCGAAACGTTGAAGGCGCATGAAGGGGGTGATCGAATGACGAGGGGTGAGCGGAGAGGGCTGGACCGATTTTAAGCGGGCCAGGCGAGCCGGTCGAACTCCTGCCTGAGCGCATGAAGCTGCAGCGCCGCTTTACCGCCGCTTGCCGGTACGGCGGCGTAGCGCAGGTGCTCCAGGCGCATCAACCAGTCATGCAGGGCCTGACCTTGCTTGCCGTAGCGGCCCAGCACCTCCAGCGCCAGCTGGCGGGGCGAGGTGGCGGGCGTGCTGTGAAGGCCGGCCTTTTCCAGCCGCTTGCGTGTGCGGGCCAGCAGGCGCAGCCAGGGGTCGTGCTGCGCACGGTCCCACAGCGTCCAGGCCGCGCCGGCCAGGGCGGCCAGCACCACGATGCCGATCAGCACATAGCTCAAGTCTTCCCAGCTGGGGGACTCAAAGCCGATGTCTTTCAGCAAATTGAGTTGTTTGCCCTGGGTGTAGTTCAGCACCCACTGGTTCCAGCCGTTGTTCACGGCCTCCCAGGTGGCGCGCAGCTGCGCCGTCAGGGTCGGGCTGAAGTTGCCCAGGGCTTGTGCCACCACGCCTTGCGGTGCGGCCAGGCGCTGGAACGCCCCTGTGCGTCCCGGCGCCACTGCTGAGGTCGGGTCTACGCGCACCCAGCCTTCACCTGCCTGCCAGACTTCGGCCCAGGCATGCGCGTCGCTTTGCCGCACCATCCAGTAGCCGTCGACGCTGTTGAGCTCGCCGCCCTGGTAGCCGGTGACGATGCGCGCCGGAATGTCGAGGGCGCGCATCAGGATGACAAAGGCCGAGGCGATGTGTTCGCAAAAACCTTCCTTGCGGTCAAACCAGAATTCGTCGGCGGTGTGTTGCCCGTACACACCGGGCTCCAGCGTGTAAACGTAGCCCCCGGTGCGCAGCCGTTCCAGCGCAACTTGCACCAGCGTGCGGGTATTTGCCGCCGCATAACGCGGGTCGCGGCGAATCTCGGCTGCGAGCGCCAGCGTGCGGGGATTAAAGCCGGCCGGCAGCGCTACAAATTCCTGCAGGCCGATCACCTGCTGGCGCGGCCCATGCTTGAAGATCGGATAGCTCTGGGCCTTGTAGCGCACCAGATCGGTGACAGGCCGGTTGGTGAACCACTGGAGATCGGCCTCCATGGTATTGCGGTATCCGGGTAAGTCGGGGCTCTGCGGGGCCGCCTCCATCACGAAAATCCATGGTTGATTATTGGGGGCAAGAGTCACTTCATAGTTGACAGGCGCACCAGCCACTTCGAGGTTAGCAGGCAGGGCATAACGCGATGGCAGGAACGCGCGCAGCGGCTGCCAGTTGCGCCCATCGAAGTTTGAAAGCACAGGCCCCCTGAAGTACAGCTCTCGCTGGGGTGGTGGCTTGCCGCCCTCAAACCGGATGCGCATGGCCACGCTGTCGTCCAGTGCCAGGGTGGCGATAGTGCCCACCTGCATGCTGGGGCTCAGGCCGCTGCGGCCGGTCATGGCGTCGCTCGGTACTCCCCACAAAGGCGCCAGGCGCGGGAACAGCAAAAACAGCACCAGCATGATGGGCGCGCCCAACAGGGCCATCCATCCAGCTGTTTTGGCGGCTTGCAGCAGCGGCGGTTTGCCCACCGGCATGTGGGCATTGACCAGCACGGTCAGCAGCCCCATCAGCCCCAGCAGCATGCTGAAGGCGGTAAGCAGCGACTGCGAATAAAAGAAATTGCTCAGCATGCAGAAGAAGCCGAGAAAGAACACCACAAAGGCGTCGCGCCGGGCCCGCAGCTCCAGGGTCTTGAGCGTCAGCAACACCACCAGAAGAGTCACACCCGCATCGCGGCCGAGCAGGGTTCGGTGCGTCGTCAGCGTGGCGCCAATGGTCAGGGCCAGCAGGGCCAGCAGCCACCACTTGCCCGGCAGCGGCCGTGCCTGCACGGCCAGCCAGCCGCGCCACACCAGCACGGTATTGGCCAGTGCGCTGCACCACAGCGGCAGGTTGCCCACCTGCGGTAGCAGCACCCAGGCGATGACCAGCAACAGGAACAGGGTGTCGCGGGCGTCGCGGGGAAGGGTTTTGAGGCGGGTCAGCATTGTTGCTCCTGCTGACCGCCTTCGCGCTGTCTCGATTGCCGCGGGCTTTGCTGCGATTGCTGGCCGGGGGTTGCCCGGCTAGCAGTCCTAAGCAAATGGCACCCCAGTCGGACAAACCCAGAAACCATCAACATACCGCCAGCGCCTCCAGACAAAGCCGTTTATGCGCCTCCCCACTGGCAGGCTTGATCTCCAGCGAAGGCAACCTCAAGCCATAGTCCAGCGCAAGTTTGTCGGCCATCAACACCCAGGCACACAGCCGTGAAAGCTTTTGTTCAACACCGGCAGAGCCCGCATTCATGAAGTCCAGCCAGAGCTCATGCCGCTGGGCTTGCTGCGTGTCACGCACGACCAGGCCGTTGCCCTGTTCATCGGCCTTGGCTGCTTTTTTCCAGACGATCAGCTTCATGGGGTCGCCGCGGCGGTAACCGCGTACGCCGTCGAATTCACCCGTGCTCTGGGCCCGTGAGGCCGAGGCTGCGCCGCCGGAGCGGGGTTCGCCGGGCGGCAGCGGTGGCGGGTGGGCTTCGGGCTGCGGATAGACCAGGATCTGGGCAGCCGGGCGCCACACCGTCCAGACGCGAAAGGTGCCCAGCGGGTAACGGGTTTCAGCGGTCAGCGTCGGCAGCCGGTACAAGCCCCGCCGCGGCGGCGTGAAGGCCACCTGCACCACGCTGCTGCCCTGCGCGGGCACGTCGGTCCACACCCAGTGCTGCTCCCCGCCCTTTTTGGCGTCCTTTTTGGTGTCCACATCGTGTGGGTTCAGCACGCTCAGCCCGATGCCATGGCGCGCGGTACGCCTGGCGTTCATGAGTTTTACATCAAATGCGGCGGTAGCGCCCGCGTAGTGAGCGGGAGGCGCTACTAAATTCATAGTGAGTCCGCGCAGCGTGCCGTGGCAGACGTGCATGCCGACCAGAGCACTGCCGGCCAGCAGGAACGTCAGCAGGTAGCCCAGGTTGAGCTGGTAGTTGATGGAAGCCACCAGCAGCACCAGCAGCGTCACGCCCAGCATCAGGCCAGGCCGCGTGGGCAGGATGTACACGTTGCGCTGGGTCAGCGACACGCTGTCGGTGAACGGCAGCTTGCTTTGCCACCACTTCTGGAAGCGCCCGCGAATGAAGGCAAAAGGATTCCATTCGCGGGCCGCCGTGGAACCGGCTTTGCCGGGCCACTGGTGGCGCCCCCCGGGGGGGGAGGCGCCGGAGGCGCTTCGGGGGGTGTCCATCTTCTTCAGGGGAGGGGCACGGCGTCGAGCATGGCCCGCACCTGCTCCACAGGGCCGCGGCCGGCGTCGCTGACCGGAATGAGCCGGTGTGCGGCGGTTTGCGGCAGCACGGCAGCAATGTCGTCCGGCGCCACGTAGTCCCGCTTGCTCAGGAAGGCCTGTGCTTTGGCGGCCCGCATGATGGCAATGCCCGCGCGCGGGCTGAGGCCTTGCAGAAACCAGCGGCCTGAACGGGTCGCCGTGACCAGGTCCTGCAGGTAGTTCAGCAGCGGCTCCGACGCGTGAACCTGCGCCACCATCTGCTGCAGCTCCAGCAGGTCGTGCGGCGCCAGCAGGGCCGGCAGTTTTTCGAGCATGTCGCGGCGGTCGGCGCCCCGCAGCAATTCGCGTTCGGCGGCGCGGTCAGGGTAGCCCAGCGAAATCCGCATGTGAAAGCGATCCAGCTGGGACTCGGGCAGGGCGTA
This sequence comes from Polaromonas sp. P1_G4, assembly GCF_056405475.1. Classification (NCBI taxonomy): domain Bacteria; kingdom Pseudomonadati; phylum Pseudomonadota; class Betaproteobacteria; order Burkholderiales; family Comamonadaceae; genus Polaromonas; species Polaromonas sp. P1_G4. The sequence goes on along the minus strand of NZ_JBFUCA010000138.1, from coordinate 3,372 downwards.
GGTGCCGAGCTGGTCGTGCGGATTCTGTGTGGCGATCACGAAAAACGGCAGGGGCAGGGGCCGGGTTTCGCCCTCGACCGTGACCTGCTTTTCCTCCATGGCTTCGAGCAGGGCGCTTTGGGTTTTCGGGCTGGCCCGGTTGATTTCATCGGCCAGCAGGACCTGCGCGAAAACCGGCCCGGGGTGAAACACAAAACTTTCTTTCTGGCGTTCGTAAATCGACACACCCGACAAATCGCTGGGCATCAGGTCGGCAGTGAACTGCACCCGCGAAAACTGCAGCCCGAATGAGCGTGACAGCGCATGGGCCAGCGTGGTTTTTCCGACGCCCGGAACGTCTTCAATCAGCAGGTGGCCGCCGGCCAGCAGGCAGGCCACGCAGTCCTGTACCTGCGCCGGTTTTCCGACGATGACCGTGTTAAGCTGATCAAGAAGTGCCTGGAGTTTTTCTGTGACTTTCATGGTGCCAACCATACCGTAATTTTTTACAAATTATTTCCCCCATGAACGCGACTGGTTATTTCACGCACGCAGATTGCCGCAAGCATGAGATGGGCCCCGGCCACCCGGAATGTCCGGAGCGGCTCGACGCCATTGACGACTGGTTGCTGGCGACCGGCGTCAAGGACGCCCTGGACGCGCGCGAGGCCCCCCTGGCAGCGCTGGGCGACATTGAGCTGGCGCACGACCGCATGATGGTGGCGGCGATCCGCGGCCTGAGCGACAGCCTGGTCGATGACATCAGGGCCGGCGGGCCGGCCTATGCGCAGATTGACCCCGATACCGCGCTCAATGCGCACACCTGGAACGCCGCCCTGCGTGCGACCGGCGCCGTGCTGGCGGCCACCGACGCCGTGATGTCCGGCGAGCTTGAGAACGCGTTTTGCGCGGTGCGCCCGCCGGGCCACCACGCCTGCCACAACCGGTCCATGGGATTTTGCGTTTTCAACAGCATCGCCGTTGCTGCCAAATATGCGCTGGAGCGCCACGGCCTCAAGCGCGTGGCGATTGTCGACTTCGACGTGCACCACGGCAACGGCACCGAGGACATCCTCAGCGGCGACGACCGTGTTCTGATGGTCAGCTTTTTCCAGCACCCGTTTTACCCTTATACCGGCACCGAAAACCACGCTGGCAACATGCTCAATCTGCCCGTGCCGGCCTATACCAAGGGCATGGCGGTGCGTGAGTTGATAGAAGCGGCGTGGATTCCGCGTCTGGAAGAATTCAAGCCCGAGATGATTTTCATCAGCGCCGGTTTTGATGCGCACCGCGACGACGACCTGGGCCAGATGGGACTGGTCGAGCAGGACTACGCCTGGATCACCCAGCGCCTGAAGGACGTCGCCAGGCGCCATTCGCAAGGCCGTATCGTCTCGTCGCTTGAAGGTGGCTACAACCTGAATGCGCTGGCGCGCAGCGTGGAAGCGCATATTCGCGTCCTGGCCGATTTGTAGGGCATTCATGAGTGCCGTATCTGCTGAGCTTTCGGCTCCCGTGCTTCACACGCATGACGCGCGCGGTGTCCACCGCCTGGTGCTGAACCGGGCGGCCACTTTTAATACGCTCAGTGAAGACGTGCTGTCTGCATTGCAGGCTGCGCTGGATTCGATCGCGGCCGACAGCTCGGCGCGAGCGGTGGTCATCTCCGCCGAGGGCAAGGCTTTTTGTGCCGGCCACAACCTCAAGGACATGCGGGCCCGGCCTGAGCTGGCCTATTACCAGAAACTCTTTGCGCAGTGCACACGCATGATGCTCAGCATCCAGAGGCTGCCGGTACCGGTGATTGCGCAAGTGCAGGGCCTGGCCACCGCGGCCGGGTGCCAGCTGGTGGCCCAATGTGATCTGGCGGTGGCCTCCAGCAATGCGACTTTTGGCGTGAATGGCATCGATGTGGGCCTCTTTTGCGCCACGCCCAGCGTGCCGCTGGTGCGCAACATGCCCGCCAAGCAGGCCATGGAAATGCTGATGACGGGAGACTTCATCACGGCCGACGAAGCGCGCGTGCGCGGGCTGGTCAACCGTGTCGTGCCGCTGGATTCGCTGGACGCCGAAGTCGAAAAACTCTTGCAGTCGCTCCTGTCCAAACCGCGCGAAGCACTCGCCATGGGCAAGGAGCTTTTTTACCAGCAACGTGAAACCGGCATCGAGGCCGCCTACCAATTGGCGGGCCAGTCCATGGCCTGCAACATGGCCCATGCCACGGCACAGGAAGGTGTGCAGGCCTTCATCGAAAAAAGGAAACCCCAATGGCCAGCGCCGGCGCCCTGACGACCCGTTCTGCTCCTCCCGTCCGCATTGATGCGCTGGATGACTGGTTTGCGGCACTGGCCCAGCCTACCGCCCTCACGGAGCTGGCCGCGCTGATTTCCTGCGCGTTGCTGGCCTGGCTGGTGGTGCGCATGGCGGGCCGCGCACGTATGGCGGTCGATGGGACTTCCATCCTTTTCGGGCGGCGCGTGATTGACGGCGTGCTGTTTCCGCTGCTGCTGCTTTTCTTTGCCAATGCGGTGCAGGTCCTTTTGGCGAGGACCTTTCCGTTGGCGGTATTCAAGGTAGCCATTCCCGTGCTGCTGTCGCTGGCGGTGATCCGCCTGGGGGTCAAGGTGCTGCAGGTGGCCTTCAAGGACGCACCGCTGGTGYGGGCCCTGGAGCGCACCATCTCCTGGCTGGCCTGGATCGCCATGGTGCTGTGGGTCAGCGGCTTCTTGCCTGTGATACTTGACGAGCTCGACGACATCAAGTGGAAGGTCGGCAACTCGACGTTGTCGGTGCGCACCATGCTTGAAGGCGCGGTGACAGCCGGTGTGGTGCTGCTGATCACCTTGTGGATATCTTCGGCCATCGAGGCGCGCCTGCTGCGTTCGGYCACCGGCAACGAGCTCTCCCTGCGCAAGGCTGTCAGCAATGCGGTGCGTGCCATGCTGATGTTTGTCGGCCTGATGCTGGCGCTGTCGTCGGTGGGCATTGACCTCAGGGCGTTGTCGGTGCTGGGCGGCGCGGTAGGCGTGGGTGTGGGCTTTGGCCTGCAGAAGCTGGCGGCCAACTACGTGAGCGGCTTTGTCATGCTGGCCGAGCGCAGTGTGCGCATCGGTGACAACGTGCGGGTGGACACCTTTGAAGGGCGCATTACCGATATCAATGCGCGCTACACCGTGGTGCGTGCACCGTCCGGGCGCGAATCCATCGTGCCCAACGAGATGTTCATCAGCAGCCGTGTTGAAAACCTCTCGCTCAGCGATACGCAGGTGCTGCAGTCCACCGTGGTGTCGGTGAGCTATGACAGCGACGTCGAGCTGGTGATGGGCCTGCTCAGTGAAGCCGCGCTCAAGCAGGACCGTGTGCTGCGCGACCCTGGCCCCAGCGTCAATC
>NZ_JBFUCA010000137.1:0-8995 GCF_056405475.1 Polaromonas sp. P1_G4 | reverse complement strand
CCGCGGCAGTTTCACACTGGAGGCGCAAGACCTGTAGGTGAGCCAGATCGAGGACAGCCACCAGATCCTCGGGCTGGAGCAGGACCTGGATGTGAGTCTTTTCCTGCGCCTGCCGCGCCAGCTGGAACTGACCGACGCCGGCCGCTCGCTGCTGGCGCGGGTCAGCCCGGCGCTGGATTCGCTGGAGGCCGCCATGCTGGACCTGGTGTCGTCCAAAGGCGAGGGCGGCACGCTGGAGCTGGGCGTGGTGCCCACCTTTGCCACCAAGTGGCTGATCCCGCGCATGCCATCGTTTTTGAAAGCGCACCCCCATGTGACGCTGAACTTGGCCACACGCCTGCAGCCCTTTGACTTTTCATTGACGGGGCTGGACGCCGCCATCCACTACGGCCGGCCCGACTGGCCGGGCACCGAGTCGGAATATTTGATGGGTGAAGACAGCGTGGTGGTGTGCAGCCCGGTGCTCATGAAAAAGCGCCAGCTGCGCCGGCCGGCCGATGTCTTGAAGTTCACGCTGATCCATCAGAGCACACGCCCGCACGCCTGGCGCGACTGGTTTCAGCTGGCCGGCATTGATGATGCGCAGGGCGCCGGCACGGGCCCCAAGTACGAACTCTTTTCCATGATCGCGCAGGCCGTCAAGGCCGGGCTGGGTCTTGCAGTATTGCCGCGCTTTCTGGTGGCCGACGATATCGCTGACGGCACACTGGCCGTGCCCTTTGATCTTTCGCTGAGCTCGGACTTCGCTTACTACCTGGTCTGGCCTTCGCAGAAAACCAGCTGGCGGCCGCTGGTGCAGCTGCGCGGCTGGCTACGCGAGCAGGCGAGTTCTTTGGCGTAAATGGGGGCGATGAAGTCGCCGCATGACTTGGCTCTGCTGTCAGTCGACGCGTTTTCCCGAATCCCACAACTGCACAAGGCCGAACGCCAGGAGCAGCGTTCCCAGGGCCAGCCATATGCCGATGAGTCCACGCGGCCCCATCGCCTCGAAGGCCCAAACTTGTGTCCAGGCCCACTTGCCGGTAAAGGGCGGAACGGAAGGCGTGAGCCATTCTGACCAGGCCAGGCAAAAAGCGGCGAATGCGAGTCCTAATTTTGCAATCGCGCGCTCTTTGGCCGAAAAACTCACAAGATGCTTTTTGGCGAGTTCGTTATCCATGAGGTCTTTCCGTTCTTGGGGGCGTGGAGGAGGATTGCAACCTGGAGAGTGTCTCAGGCTTTGTCGGCTGGCGCCAGACTCTGCGCTGGCCGCCTCAGCGTACTGTCAAACGGATTGATCTGCGCACTGATGGCCGTCGCTTCACGCTTGAGCAACTCCACCACCGTAGGCAAGCGGTCAGGGCTCAGGCGTGAAGAGATGGTGCCCACGCTGAGCGCGGCGACGGCGCGGCCTTCGCGGTCCAGCACCGGCACGCCGACACCGGCCATGCCGTCGAGCAGGTTGGTGTTGCGCCCGGCGTAGCCGAGCTCGCGCACACGCTCGATCTCGGTGCGCAGGTAAACCTCGTCGTACACACCAAACTCTCGCACGCGTGGCAGGTTGTAGCGGATCACTTCTTCGCGCTCTGTCTCGGGCAAAAAGGCCAGGATGGCCAGACCGCCCTGGCCCATTCCCAGCGCCACGCGCCCGCCGATGTCGCCGGTGAAGGAGCGGATGGGAAACGGCCCTTCGCTGCGGTCCAGGCAGACAGCGTCAAAGCCGCTGCGCACCAGCAAAAAGATGGTGTCACCCAGGCTGGCGCACAGCCGCAGCATTGAAGGCCGGCACAGGCTGCGCAGGTCCATCGTGTTGCCGGCCTGCGCGGCCAGTGCAAAAAAATCAATGCTCAGCCGATACAGCTTGGAGCCGGTTTCCTGCTCGACCACGCGCTCGGCCACCAGGCTTTGCAGGATGCGGTGGGTGGTCGCCTGCGTGAGGCCTGTGGCCTTGGCGATGTGTGTGATGCGCCCGCCCCTGGCCTGCGTGGCGGCCAGCGCCCGGATGATGGAAAAGGCGCGTTGCACGCTGCTGGAGCTATTGTCTTCGTCTTTCATGGTGTCTCCGTTGGCGGAATCAGTATGGCATCAAGTGTATATAAATTCCATTCAACGGAATAAATCAAATAAAGATATCTCTATACGGAATAACCTATTGACGATTTTTCATGGGATGCCATAGCATGAAGTCATCAAGGTGTCATCGTCTTGCACGTCGTCCGGATGTTGCGGCGCTGGCCACCCCCTTGTTGCAGAGGTGCCCCCCATGTCTTTTTTGACCCTGGCGAATGTGAACAAGTCTTATGGCGCCACCCGCGCCGTGGCCGACATGAACCTGTCGGTGGAAAAGGGCGAATTCGTCTCGCTGCTCGGCCCTTCGGGTTGCGGCAAGACCACCACCTTGCAAATGATTGCGGGCTTTTGTGAGGTGACCTCCGGCCAGGTCACGCTGGACGGCCGCGACATCACCCACGCCAAGCCCAATTCGCGTGGCCTGGGCATCGTGTTCCAGAGCTACGCGCTTTTCCCGCACATGAGCGTGTACGACAACGTCAGTTTCGGCCTGGAGATGCGCCGCGTGCCCAGGGAAGAACGCGCCGAGCGAGTGAAAGCCGCGCTGGCCTTGGTGCACCTGGAAGCGCACGCAACCCGCTACCCGCGTGAATTGTCGGGCGGCCAGCGCCAGCGTGTGGCCCTGGCCCGTGCCCTGGTCATCTCGCCGCCCGTGCTGCTGCTGGATGAGCCACTCTCCAACCTGGACGCCAAACTGCGCGAGGAAATGCAGTTCGAGCTGCGGCAAATCCAGCGCAAGGTTGGCACCACCACCGTGATGGTCACGCACGACCAGACCGAAGCGATGTCTATCAGCGACCGCGTGGTGGTGATGGAAGCCGGCCGCGTCACGCAGATCGACGAACCGCACCGGTTGTACGAACATCCGCAGACCCGTTTCATCTCCAGCTTTGTCGGCAAGGCCAATTTGCTCGAAGGCCGCGTGATGGCCGCCGGCCCGTGGGCCACCGTGCATGTGGGCGGCAATGTACCGCTGGAGGTGCAGGCGCCCGGTGTGTCAGAGGGCGATGCCGTGGTGCTGAGCCTGCGTCCCGAAAAAATCCGCCTGGTGCCTGAAGCCCAGGGTCGCATAGGCGGCACGGTACACGAGCGCTTCTTCCTCGGCAGCCAGTGGCTCTACCAGGTGTCGACCGCCGCCGGGCAGCTCGCGGTGGTCTGCCCCAATGACGGCACGGCGCCCGCCGAAGAAGGCGCCAACGTAGGCCTGGACTGGACCGCCCAGCAAGTGCGCCTGCTGCCCGGCGCACAAGGGGTGCCGGCGTGAACAGTACGACCGTGGCTGCACCGATGACATCGGCCCGGGCCAGTGCATCGCGCACGCCGTGGCTGCTGTCGGCGCCGGCCTTCACGCTGTTTGCCTGCCTGCTGCTGGTGCCGCTGGCGCTCACCGCAGTGCTGTCCTTTCAGGTGTTTGACCACGCCACCGGCGTGAAGAACAGTTTCACCCTGGCGCATTACGCCGCCGTGCTGACGGACGACTACTACCACGGCATCTTCTGGCGCACGCTATGGATTTCGGCACTCACCACGCTGATCTGCATCGTTGTCGGCGCGCCCGAAGCCTATGTGCTCAGCCGCATGCGCAGCCCCTGGCGCTCGATTTTGTTGCTGGTGGTGTTGGCGCCGCTGCTGGTGTCGGTGGTGGTGCGGGCGTTTGGGTGGAGCATGCTGCTCGGCCCCGAAGGCGTGGTCAACCAGGCCATGCGCGCCGTGGGCCTGCCGTCCATGCGCATCCTCTATACCGAAGCGGCCGTGGTCATCGCCCTGGTGCACGTCATGCTGCCCTTCATGGTGATCCCGGTGTGGACTTCGCTGCAAAAATTGGATCCGGGCGTGGAAGACGCTGCGCTGTCGCTGCAGGCCTCGCACTTCACCACCTTGCGCCGCATCATTTTTCCGCAGGTGCTGCCCGGCATCCTCTCGGGCAGCCTGATTGTGTTCGGCCTCTCCGCCAGCGCCTTCGCCATCCCAGGCCTGCTTGGCGGGCGGCGCCTGAAGATGGTCGCCACCGTGGTGTACGACGAGTACCTGCATGAGCTCAACTGGCCGCTGGGCGCGGCGATTGCGCTCACGCTGCTGCTGGCCAACCTGGCCATCATGCTGAGCTACAACCGCGTCCTTGAGCGCTCTTATAAAAAGTCTTTGGGATAAGGAGCGCGCCATGTCCAGGAACGGTCCCCTCGCGCTGCTCTTCAACGCACTCGTCATCACCTTCATGCTGGCGCCTCTGGTCATCGTGTGCGTGGTGGCCTTCACGCCCGGCAACACGCTGGCGATTCCGACCACGGAGTTTTCATTGCGCTGGTTCCGCGCGGTGTTTGCGCATTCGGACTTTGTGCAATCCTTCAAGAACAGCCTCTGGCTGGCGGCCATCTCTGCCACGTTGGCGACTTTGCTGGCGGTACCTGCCGGGCTGGCGATTGCGCGGCACAGTTTTCCGGGCCGTGATTTCCTCAATGGCCTGTTTCTCTCGCCGCTCATCATTCCGCACCTGGTGTTGGGCGTGGCGCTGCTGCGTACCTTCTCGCTGATCGGTGCGACCGGCAGCTTTTTCTGGCTGGCGCTGGCGCATGTGGTCATCATCACGCCCTATGTGCTGCGGCTGGTGCTGGCTTCGGTCGAAGGCAGCGACCGCAGCGCCGAGCAGGCGGCCCTCTCGCTGGGCGCAAGCCAGGCGACGGTGTTTGTGCGCGTGACGCTGCCGATGATCCTGCCCGGCGTCACCGGCGGCTGGCTGCTCGCTTTCATCAACAGCTTTGATGAGGTCACCATGTCGATCTTTGTCACCGCGCCTTCCACCGTGACCTTGCCGGTGCGGATGTACATGTATGCGACCGAGTCGATAGACCCCTTGATGGCGGCCGTCTCGGCCCTCATGGTGGCGCTCACGGCTGTGGCCATGCTGGTGCTGGACCGCATCTACGGCCTCGACAAGATTCTGGTCGGACACAAATGAAATCAACCATTGAAATCGCCGGGGTAAGCCTCAAGCCTGCAGCCCTGCTTCACCGCGTGGCCGAAGGCGGCCGCAAACCCGTGGGCTTTGTGCTCAATGGGCTGGCACTGACGGCACTGGCCGGCGACACCGTGCTGACGGCGGTGCTGACGCACAGCGCGCAGCTGCGCTTCAGCGAATTCAGCGGCGAGCCGCGCGCCGGCTTTTGCCTGATGGGTGCCTGCCAGGACTGCTGGGTCGCCACCGAATCGGGCCGGCGACTGCGTGCCTGCAGCACCTTCATTGAAGAAGGCATGCGGCTGGTGACTGGCGCGGAGGGACCGGTATGAGCACGCAGGCGGTGATTGTGGGCGCCGGCCCGGCCGGCGTGCGCGCGGCCGAGGCGCTGGTGGCGCACGGCCTGCGTCCCGTGGTGGTGGACGAAGCGCCGCGCTGGGGCGGGCAGATCTACCGCCAGCCGCCCGCGGGTTTCTCGCGGCCTAAAGAGGCTCTCTATGGTTTTGAGGCCGGGCGCGCCGATGCGGTGCATGAGGCCCTGGCCGGCATCCTGGACAAGGTTGATTACCGCCCCGACACCCTGGTCTGGAGCGCTGAAGGCGGYAAGCTCGACTTGCTTCATCACGGGCTGATGAGCACGCTGCCCTACAGCCATCTCATTGTTGCCACCGGCGCGACAGACCGTGTCCTGCCTTTTCCCGGCTGGACTTTGCCCGGCGTCTATACGCTGGGCGCCGCGCAGGTGGCCCTGAAATTCCAGGGCTGCGCAATTGGCTCGCGCGTGGTGTTTGCCGGCACCGGGCCGCTGCTGTATTTGATTGCTTACCAGTACGCCAGGGCCGGCGCCAAAGTTGTGGCGGTGCTCGATACGGCCAGTTTTGCAGGCAAGGCCGCCGCCGTGCCCGCCATGCTGCGCCAGCCGGCGCTATTGGCCAAGGGCCTTTATTACCTGGGCTGGTTGCGCATGCATGGCGTCGCGGTGCACCAGGGCGTGGAACTGGCAGGCGCCACAGGCGATGAACGCGTGCAGGCGATGCACTGGCGCAAGGGCGGCCGCGCGCACGAGATCGCCTGCGACGGCGTGGGTTTTGGCTACGCGCTGCGGCCCGAAACGCAGCTGGCCGATTTGCTGGGCTGCCGTTTTCGCTATGACAACCTGCAGCGCGGCGCATTGCCCGAGCGCGACGCCATGGGCCGCTCCAGCGTGGCAGGTGTTTACCTGGCTGGCGATGGTGCCGGCATCATGGGCGCTGATGCCGCGGAATGGGCTGGCGAGCGTGCCGCGCTGGCGCTGCTGGCGGACACCGGGCACAGGATCGATGTGGCACGCGCGGCCTCGCTCGAAAACCAGCTTTCGCGTACGGCGGCCTTTCGGGAAGGGTTGGAGCGCGCCTTTCCGTTTCCCGTTGACTGGGCTGCAGCCGCCCCTGATGAACTGGTGGTCTGCCGCTGTGAAGAAATCACCGCGGGCGAGTTGCGCCAGTGCGTGGCCGACACCGGCGCGCGCGAGATGAACCGCCTCAAGGCGCTGACGCGGGTGGGCATGGGGCGCTGCCAGGGGCGTACCTGCGGCGTGGCGGCGGCGGAAATCCTCGCACAGGCCTGCGCTGTATCGCCTGATGCCGTAGGCCGGCTACGCGGCCAGTCACCCATCAAGCCCCTGCCATTTTCGGCCGTGGCCGCCCAGGCAATGAAGCAGGAGGGCGTGTAGTGGAACGCGTCACGGCCGACGTTGCGATTGTGGGCGGCGGCATCATGGGCTCGTCTGCGGCCCTGTTCCTGCGTCGCATGGGCTTTTCGGTGGTGCTGCTGGAGCGCGACCTCTGCGGCTCCCGTTCCAGCGGTGTCAACTACGGCGGCGTGCGTCGCCAGGGCCGGCCGCTCAGCCAGTTGCCGCTGTCGCAGCGCGCGCAAGGCTTGTGGGCGCAATTGCCTGCGCTGATCGGCATCGACGGCGAATACCTCCCTTCGGGTCACCTCAAGATCGCGCGCAGCGAAGCCGACCTGGTCTCGCTCGAAAGCTACCGCGAGCGCACGTTGGGCTTTGGCATGGATTTGCAGATGCTCTCCGTGCGCGCCTTGCGCGAGCGTTGTCCATGGCTGGGAAAAGCTGCGATAGGCGCTTCACTGTGCCCTGGTGACGGGCAGGCCAACCCGCGCCTCGTGTCGCCGGCCTTTGCGCTAGCCGCGCGCAAGCTCGGTGCCGACGTGCGCGAACAGGCTCGCGTGGATGAGGTGGCGCGCGATGGGTCGGTGTTTGTGCTGCGTTCTGGCGATGCGCTGGAGGTTCGCGCCAAACACCTGCTCAATTGCGCGGGCGCATGGGCCGGCGCCCTCGCGGCGCAATTTGGCGAACCTGTGCCGATGGAGGCCGGGCACCCTGAGATGTCGGTGACCGAGCCGTTGCCGGCGTTCATGAACCTCAGCCTTGGCGTGGAAGGCGGTGGCATCTATGCCCGCCAGGTGGCCCGCGGCAACTGCGTCATCGGTGGCGGCCGGGGTTACGCGCTGGACGACCAGCGTGCCCGCGCACAGCGCAGCGGCCTGGCCGGCCTGATGCAGCAAACCGTCGAGCTGCTGCCGGCGCTGAAACACGCGCACATCATCCGCACCTGGAGCGGCACCGAAGGCTACCTGCCCGACCGCCAGCCGGTGATAGGGCCGAGCGCCACCACACCGGGCCTGATTCATGCATTCGGATTCGCCGGGGGCGGCTTCCAGCTGGGGCCGGGCGTGGGTGCGGTGCTGGCCGACCTGGTGTGTGAGGGCCGCAGCGCCACGCCAATTGACGCTTTTTCGATTGAACGCTTTTCCGCAAACCCGCGTGCGACAACCGCCGGGCCCGTTTCTTTCTCCGTTGTCTAGTCCTCTTCACAGTCCTCCTCAATTTCACTGCCTTCACTTCACCAACGCCACCAGGAGCTTTCCATGAACATCTCCCTACGATTCCTGACCGCCCGCGCTACAGCGGTGTCGCTTGCCGTTGCAGCCGCCGGCCTGGCCGGCGGAAACGCCATGGCCCAGACCAAGACGCTGTACATCGGCATGAACGGCGGCACCATGGAAAAAACCTACACCGAGAACGTCTTCGGCGCGTTTGAGAAGGCCAACAACGTCAAGGTCGTGGTCGTGCCCGGCACCTCGTCAGACATCCTGGCCAAGGCGCAGGCCAACAAGGACAACCCGCAGATGCACGTGATGTTCCTGGACGACGGCATCATGTACCGCGCCATCGGTATGGGCCTGTGCGAGAAGATGCAGGCCACCCCTGCGTTGAATGACCTGTTTCCCACGGCGCGCTTCAAGGGCGACATGGCCGCCGGCGTCAACATCGGCATGACCGGCATTGCCTACAACAAGAAGATGTTCGCCGAAAAAGGCTGGACACCGCCGACTTCCTGGATGGACATGGCCAACCCGAAGTACAAGGGCAAGGTGGTGTTCCAGTCGCTGTCGTCGTCGACCTTCGGCCTGCACGGCTTCCTGCTGTTCAACCGCATCCAGGGCGGCAATGACAAAAATGTGGAGCCCGGCTTCAAGGCCTGGCCCACCACCATAGGCCCCAATGTGCTCGAGTACATCCCGAGCTCGGCCAAGATCGCTGAAATGGTGCAGACCGGCGAGGCCGCGATGTTCCCGCTCACGCCCACCGCCGTCGGCGTGCTCAAGGAAAAAGGCCTGCCCGTGGAATACGTGCAGCCCAAGGAAGGTTCGGCCGTGCTGACGGTGGGTGAATGCGTGATCGCGAAGAACAGTGAACCTGCGCTGGCTCACAAGCTGGCCCAGTACCTGCTGTCGCCTGAGGCGCAGGCCGCGGCGCTGGAGTTTGGCGACCAGATACCGTCCAACCCCAAAACCAAGGCCAGCGGCAAGGCCGCCGCGCTTGTGACCCAGATGAACACCTACATGAAGACGGCGACCACGGTGGACTGGGATGCCATCAACGAGAACCGCCCAGCCTGGAATGCGCGCTGGAACAAGACGGTCGAGCGC